>CAZWIN010000038.1:0-702 GCA_964633855.1 uncultured Chitinophagales bacterium | reverse complement strand
AATTCATGGGTCTGCCATTTTGGGTGAGCCCTGATGTTTTGATTCCCCGTCCGGAAACTGAATTACTGGTTGAACGCGCGGTTGAACTTCTCAAACAATCTCATACATCCCATCCTGCGGTGCTTGATATCGGTACCGGCTCGGGAAATATTGCTGTAGCAACAGCGGCATTGATGCCGGAAGCCGCGGTAACATCTATTGATTGCAGTGTTCCGGCGCTTGAACTTGCGGCGAGAAATGCGGAGCGCAATGGCATTCACAATGTAAGCTTCCTGCTCGCGGATGTCATGCATGAATTCTTGCCGGGCATGAGATTTGACGTGATTGTTTCGAACCCACCATATGTCTCTCTTCGAGAATATGAAACGCTCCAGCCGGAAGTGCGTGCCTTTGAGCCGCGGCTGGCAGTAACAGATGAGGGAGACGGTTACCGGTTTCTCGAACGTATCATTGATGTGGCTCCGGAAAAGCTCTCTTCAAACGGTGTCTTGCTTTGTGAGGTTGCCTATAATCAGTCTCAACGTGTACGCGAGATGTTGTCAGGCTGGACAGATGTTCGTTGTATCAAAGACTATTCCGGTTTAGACCGTATTGTTGAAGCGAGAAGAAGTTGAAGGCCCTCGTGCAGCGCGTGAGCGAGGCCGGTGTCACAATCAATGGCAATGTGCACGCAACAATTGCTCGAGGGATGCTTATTCTCCT
>CAZWIN010000037.1:0-14426 GCA_964633855.1 uncultured Chitinophagales bacterium | reverse complement strand
ATCGAAAATGACCGGTATTCCGGCTGAAGAGCTGGCCCTTGGTGATAATTATCTCGTTCGCCGGGAGGACGGTGAACGGCTCACCAGTTTTCGGGAGCTTGCGGCAGAGACTTTCAATCGCGGAAAACCAATGTTCGGTTTCGGCTGGTTTAAATCACCCAAGACCTCATGGGATGAAGAGAAGGGCCGCGGGGAAGCCTATTTTACTTTTGTCTATGGCTGCAATATCGCCGAGGTAGAGGTTGATACCGAAACAGGAAAGGTTGAGGTTGTTGATTTTACATCTGTTCACGATGTCGGCAAGGCTATCAGCCGGAGTGGGGTACTGGGGCAAATATACGGCGGCGTTGCAATGGGCCTGGGTTATGGACTGCTGGAAGAATTCGACATTGCCGATGGCATTCCAAAACAACTCAACTTTGATGAATACCTGATTCCTACATCCATGGATGTTCCTCCAGTGAAAGCAATTATTGTTGAAAATGAAGATGTCGCTGGACCTTTCGGTGCGAAATCCATAGGCGAGCCTGCCAACGAGCTTGCCGCACCTGCAATCGTGAACGCTGTGTACAATGCAACGAAACAACGTGTCTATGACCTTCCGGCAAACCTTGAGCGCGTGTTGCTTGGCCAGAAGCTTGTCCGTACGAGCGAACGGGCGTCCACCCGGAAGGGCAATGAAACAACCCGTGATGAAGTCTCATGTAAAATCCGTCATGAGGTCAAAGAACAGTGAATGTGGTTGAATACATCAAGGCGGCAGCGCTTGGGGAAGCAACTGAAACGCTTGATCGGTTTGGGCCGGACTCCCGTTTGCTTGCCGGCGGAACGGATTTACTGATAGAATGGCGTCGGCCCTTATCAACAAAGGCCGTAAAGGTGATTGATATCTCGTCCATTGCCAGCCTCAAAGGAATCACCCTGCAAAATGGAATCGTACAGCTGAAACCGCTCGCTACGCACGCGGAACTATGCAGGTCACCCATTATTCGAGAGCACGCTGCTTTGCTTTCCTCGGCTGCGTCCACTGTGGGGTCGCCGCAAATCAGGAACAGGGGAACAGTCGGTGGCAATATCATGAATGCGGCCGCATGCGCCGATGCGGTTCCACCGCTCATCGCTCTTGATGCGGAGGCTGAAATGCACTCCTGTGCAGGCGCGAGGAGTGTGAAGATGTCCGATTTCTTTGTGAAGCCTTATCAGACAGTATCGGAATGCAATGAAATATTGACCAGCATACGCTTCGCCGTATTGCCTCCGGGAACGCAGTCTTGCTTCATCAAACTTGGCAGGCGCAATGCCCTTTCTATTTCCAGGCTCAGTGTTGCCGCCGTTGTTACCCGCGATATTTCAGGGGTGATTACCGATGCCCGTATCGTTCCAGGAGCAGCGTTTCCGGTTTGGCGCAGAGCCGGGGAAGCCGAGAAAATGCTTGTCGGAGAACGACCTTCTGGAGAATTGCACCGTGCGGCAGGTAATGCAGTTGCAGGGATGATGATTGCGGAGACAGGAAGACGCTGGTCAACTCAGTACAAGGAGCCTGTGATCGCCGTGCTGGTAAGGCGAGCCCTGGAGGTGTGCAGTGTATAAGAACAGAAATCAGCTGAGTGGTTACACAGGATTATCGTGACGGCCATTTCGAGGAACCATTTGTGAAAACAATTCCCATCACCACCCATATCAATCGCATGAAGTATGCGATTGATGTCTGCCCGAACATTACACTGCTCGACCTCTTGCGCGATACGCTTGGCTTGACCGGAACAAAGCGCGGATGTGAAATCGGAGAGTGTGGCGCCTGTACTGTTCTCATGAATGGGCAAGCGGTAAACGCGTGTCTTGTTCTCGCACCGCAGATTGACGGGCAGGAGATTACAACTATTGAAGGCCTAACGATTGACGGGAAATTGTCGCCTCTGCAGGAAACTTTTCTGGAACATGATGCTGTGCACTGCGGTTTCTGTACGCCGGGCATGTTGATGAGTGCCAGCGCATTGTTGGGGGAGAATCCCCACCCTTCGGATACCGAAATACGCCTTGCTGTTTCAGGAAATTTATGCCGCTGTACCGGTTACGTACAAATTGTGGAGGCGATCGGCGATGCCGCAACGAACAAGGAAGGGAATCAGCTCTGATGCTTAAAAATCCGGTATCATTGGATTTTCCATCATATGAGGGAAACCCCATGACGTTTACACACCAACAGGCGCTGGCTGAGTCCGAGCGTTGTCTTTACTGTTTTGATGCGCCCTGCACACAGGCATGCCCTGTCCATATTGATATCCCCGCATTTATCTCAATGATAAAGAGCAGCAACGTTATTGGGGCGGCACAAGTTGTGAAAAGGTCCAATGCATTGGCAAATGTGTGTGGAAGGGTGTGTCCGGAAGAAATTTTTTGCCAGTCGGTGTGCAACAGGGCGAGATTGGACAAGCCGATTCATATCCGTGAACTTCATTCCTTTGCCACACAGCGGGAGGCAGCGGGCGGTTTTCTGAAAGTACGTGCCGCTGCAAGGATTGGCAAGACGGTTGCAGTCATTGGCGCAGGCCCTGCCGGGCTGGGCTGCGCCTTTGAATTGTCCACACTCGGTTATGATGTGCATGTTTATGACCCGAAAGGGTTTGGCGGCGTACCGAGAAACAGCATACCGCTCTTCCGTCTCTCTGACAAGGAATTGAGAAGCGATATTGAGTTCCTTTCGCCATTTTTTCACTCCCATCAACTTTATGTTGATGCAGGAACATTTGAATTCATTTGCAAACAACATGAAGCGGTGTTTGTCGGTATTGGTTTAGGGCTCGACAAACTGCCGGGTATTCCCGGCGAACATCTCAATGGTGTGGTCCCCGTATTGGAATATCTGGAACGGGCGAAGAAGAATGGAATGCGTGGCACGCTGGGTAAACGGGTCGTCATTATCGGAGGAGGCAACGTCTCGCTTGATGCTGCCACAACGGCGATGCAGTATGGGGCGATGGAGGCTACTCTTCTCTATCGCCGCAGTGAGAGGGAAATGAAAGTGTGGAATGCTGAATTGCAGTCTGCCAGAAATCACGGTGTGCACATGCAGTTTCTCACAATGCCGGTCGAGGTTGTTGGTAATGGTCATGTCACAGGGTTGCGTTGCCGGCGGACACGGCTGTCTGAACGTATGGATGCTTCGGGAAGGCCGGTGCCTGTCGAGGTACCCGGTTCCGATATGCTTCTTGAAGCCGATACGGTTGTGTTTGCGATCGGCCAGCGCATACGCTCTGAATTTGCCGGCAAATTCCGCCAAACGTCCCAAGGCTACATTCACGCTGATGAGAACTTCCAAACATCGGTGACGGGCGTGTTTGCCGGAGGTGATGTGATTGCAGGGGAAGGGACGGTTGTTCAATCGGTTGCCCAGGGGAAGCAGGCTGCACGCGCAATGCATAAGTTCATTACTGCCAAAATGCGGAGGTCGGAGAAATGACCCGGAGGGAAATTGACATTTATCCGGCAAGGGATTTATCCCTTGACTTTCTTGGTTTGCGGTTTGCGAATCCATTTATCCTGGCGGCAGCTCCATCAACCGATAATCTTGAAATGGTCCGGCGGGCATTTCAGATGGGTTGGGCCGGGGCAATTCTGAAGACCACATCGGTTGAAGGTACGCGTGTTGACCTTGCCTACCCCATGATGAGCACGTTCAACCATGAAGGCAAAAGATTGTTCGGCATGGGGAAGATTGACCTTATTTCCGAACACCATATTGACATTGTGGAGCATAACGTCCGGACATTGAAGAAGGAGTTTCCGGGAAAAATTGTTGCGGCAAGTATCATGGCAGGACGGAAAGAAGACTGGCAGCGGCTTGTGGAAAGGCTCGAAGCGGCGGGAGTGGATTTCATTGAGTGCAGTTTTTCATGTCCGCAGGGAAATATCGGCGAAGACCCGGGCAAGATGCTCGCGCAAAGCTGTCCGGCGACTGAACTGACTGCCCGCTGGGTGAAAGAAGCAGCACAGCGCGTTCCTGTATCCATTAAAATCACTCCGCATGTCACCGACATTGTGGACGTGGCCAATGCGGTAAAACGAAGCGGCGCTGATGCGGTGACGGCGTCCAACTCGCTTCAGGCGCTGATGGGCATTGACATCAGGACTTTCGTGCCGTATCCCCAGCTCAATGGCCGGTCAACATACAGCGGCATGACGGGCCCGGCGATCAAGCCCATCACACTCAAGACGATTTCCGAGATAGCGCGCAGTGTTGATATCCCGATTCTCGGCACCGGTGGAGCCTCGACATGGAGCGATGCGGTGGAATTCATGGCTGTCGGTGCCGGAGTGGTGCAGTTTTGCACCGCAGTAATGCACCACGGCTTCCGCATTATTGACGATCTGACGAGCGGCTTATCCCTGTATCTGGATGAAATGGAGTTTGCTTCGGTAAAGGATATTCACCGCAAAGCGTTACGGCACCTTACGACACATGGCGAACTTCCGCGCAGGACAATGCAGAGCCACATTAACGAGGTGCTTTGTGTTCAATGTGAAGCCTGTTATGTGGCTTGTCGCGATGGTGCACACATGGCTATTGACAGACAGCCCAACAGGGTGCCCATTGTTTCTGAAGAACGCTGTGTCGGTTGCGGGTTGTGCGAACACGTCTGTCCCGTTGACGGCTGTATTGAAATGAGAGTGTGTACTTGAACCCATATGGAAGGTCAAGCATGTCAAAGATAATCAAGCATATACACCGTGAAGTTGTTGACAAGACCGCTGGCCGTTGCCGTGATCTCGGTATTGTCATACCAAAGTTTTCCCAAATGAGAAACCCGGAAACAATTCCATCTGCTATTGCCGGCCGTCTCAAAGACGTCGGCTTATGGGATATGAACCCTGTGAATCTTTTCCGCATAACATGGAAGAACGACATGCGTACGGGCATGTTCGGAACTGTCAATTGTATCGAGATTCCACGAGAGATCACAGGTACCCAAGCCCGCATCATTGGTCTTGTCGGCAAATACTTCCCAACGGGAGCGCACAAAGTCGGTGCGGCGTTTGGATGCCTTGTCCCCAGGCTGGTGAGCGGGGAGTTCGATCCGGAAAAGCACAAAGCGGTGTGGCCTTCAACGGGAAACTTTTGCCGCGGCGGTGCATTTGACTGTGCGTTGCTCGACTGTACCCCCGTTGCCATTCTTCCGGAAGAAATGTCAAAGGAAAGATTTGCCTGGTTGAAGGAAATCGGCGCGGAAGTGATTGCCACTCCGGGATGTGAGTCCAACGTAAAGGAAATTTATGATAAGTGCTGGGAGCTGAAGCGCGACCCCGCCAATATGATTTTCAATCAATTTGAGGAATTTGGAAATCCCCTCTGGCATTACAACGTCACTGGCCCGGCGCTTCAGGAAGCTTTTGAAGGTTTGAAGATAAGCCGAGGCCGTATAGCGGCGTTCATTTCGGCAACAGGTTCGGCGGGCACCATAGCTGCCGGAGATTACCTCAGAACACAATGTCCGCGGATCAAAGTGGTTGCAAGCGAAGCACTTCAATGTCCGACACTGCTTATGAATGGGTTCGGCGGGCACCGCATTGAGGGCATTGGTGACAAACATGTGCCGTGGGTGCACAACGTCCGCAATACGGATGCCATCGCAGCAATTGATGATGAAGATTGCATGCGTGTGTTGCGACTGTTCAATGAACCTCATGGCCGGGAGTTTCTCGGTTCGCTCGGGGTCTCGGACACCGATGTCCGGAACCTTCCATTGCTCGGAATTTCAGGCATCGGAAACCTGCTTGCAGCCATCAAATCAGCAAAGTACTATGAGTTTGACGGGAATGACGTTGTAATGACGGTGTTTACCGACTCCAGCGAACTCTATGGCTCCCGCCTGATTGAACTGCGTGAAGAACGTGGGGGCTACTCGCTTATTCAAGCGGCAAAGGACTATGCGGGCCCGTTGGCACATCAGGGAACCGATTATTTCAAGGAACTGACATACCGTGAAAAGAAAGCTATTCACAATCTCAAATACTTTACATGGGTCGAGCAGCAGGGGAAATCGGTGGATGAACTGAATGACCAATGGGACGATGAGTATTGGCGGAGCCTGTTTGAAGAAGAGGCCCTCACAATTGATGCATTGATAGATGAATTCAACGCCGAGGTCAGAGGCTGATTGTTGTAAGAAATTATTTAAGGAGATGAAGTATGGCTATTCCGTTTAAAGAGATTCTCGCGGCGGCAAAAAAGAACGAGCCGCATGTAACACAATTCCTGCGGGACCTGATTGCGATCAAGTCGTTAAGTTCGCAGGAGGAGAAAGTTATTTTCCGCGTCAAAGAAGAAATGGAGAAAAACAAATTCGACGAAGTAACAATTGACCCGATGGGTAATATTCTTGGCCGGATTGGCAAAGGAAAACACGTCATTGCCTTTGACGCACACGTTGATACGGTGGATGTTGGTAATGCTGCGAACTGGGCAGTAGATCCGTTTCAGGGAGTAGTGAGCGATGGTATCATGTATGGGCGCGGCACATGCGATATGAAAGGCGCCCTTGCATCCATTGTACATGGAGGAAAACTCATCAAAGAGATGGGGCTGGAGGACGATTATACCCTCTACGTAGTCGGCAGTGTGCAGGAAGAAGACTGTGACGGTTTGTGCTGGCAGTATATTATTAATGAGGATAAATTGCGTCCCGAGGTGGTTGTTATCACCGAGCCCACAAACCTTGCCGTTTATCGCGGGCATCGCGGACGCATGGAAATGGAGGTACGGACAAAGGGGATTTCATGTCATGGCTCTGCTCCGGAACGCGGTGTGAATGCCGTTTACAAGATGGCTCCAATTGTTCAGGATATTGAAAATCTCAACGAACGTCTGACGGGAGAGCCATTTCTGGGTAAAGGCACTGTAACAATTGCCGAAATCCGCTCCACCTCGCCATCCTTGTGCGCGGTTGCTGATTCCTCTACAATCCACCTCGACCGCCGCCTGGCGGCAACAGATACGCTGGAATCTGCTGTAAAGGAAATCCGGGAATTGCCGAGTGTGAAAAAGGCTGAAGCGGAAGTCGTTGTCCTTGACTATGCCGTACCAAGCTGGCGCGGCCTGACGTATCCGACGAAGAAATATTATCCCACCTGGCTTCTGCCTGAAAACCATCCGCTACTCACGAGCGGCGTGAATACGTTTGAAGGCCTTTTCGACAAAAAGCCGCAGGTCAGCCGCTGGGTGTTCAGTACAAACGGTGTTGCAGTGATGGGCATGCATGGGATTCCCTGCATTGGTTTTGGGCCGGGGAACGAAATTTATGCGCATATGGCGACAGAACAGATACCGATAGAACACCTTGTAAAGGCGAGCGCATGGTATGCGGCATTTCCGAAAACATATATTGGCAGATGATTCCATAACAACGACAAGCAAGAGAGGATGATATGGCTGTGAAACTTCCGAAACTCCCCAACACCGTCCGTGGGAAGGACTATATCGAAACCAAAGACTGGTCAGTAAGGGAAATCGAACTGGCGCTGAAAACGGCAGGCGAACTCAAAAAGATGTTCAGAAAAGGCCAGCCGCACCGGTATCTTCCGGATAAGACGGCATTTCTTTTTTTCTTTGACAAATCCACGCGCACACGCAATTCGTTTGAGGCAGGGTTGACCCAGCTCGGCGGGCACGGACATTTTATCTCGTCCGAAACATCACAAGTTGCTCACGGCGAGTCGCCGAAGGACATGGGCATCATCCTGTCCAGCTTCGGGCACGCGATTGCAGTCCGTCACGACCTTGTCCCGGGTGAGGGCAACAGTTACATGCGTCAGGTTGCCAATGCTGCCAAAGTCCCCGTCTTCAATATGCAGTGCGATATTGACCATCCGTTCCAGGCGCTGGCGGATTTGATGACCATCAGGGAGGAGTTCGGCAAGAAACTGCGCGGAAGAAAGATTGCCGTCTCATGGGCCTACGCGCCGAGTTACGCGAAACCGATGTCGGTTCCGCAAGGGCTGATTACACTGATGCCGCGGTTCGGGCTTGATGTTGTTCTTGCCCATCCCCCTGAATATTCATTGATGAAGACTGAAGTAGAGTATGCGAAAAAAGCCGCGGCTGAAAACGGCACTACATTTGAAATTGTTGACAGCATGGATGAGGCGTTTAAGGATGCCGATATTGTCTATCCAAAATCGTGGGGAATTGAATCGCTGTTCCACAATCCTCAGCAGGCACTGGAAATCTCCAAGAAATATAAGGATTGGATTTGCGATGAACGCAGGATGAGCCTGACGAGGAAAGATTCCATCTATATGCATTGTCTTCCGGCGGATCGCGGCTATGAAGTTGTTGATTCTGTCATTGACGGCCCTCATTCGCGGGTGTTTCCGGAGGCTGAGAACCGGCTGCACACGGCAAAGGCAATCATGGCCCTGACGATGTAACAGCCGAACATTTTTCTTTTTATTCAGGAGCCCGGATATATGTCGAAGCTGATCTTGATTGCGGTGGGAGGTAATGCCCTTATTCGTGCCCACGAAGACGGCAGTGCCGAACTGCAGTTTCAAAATGCGATTGAAACGGCAACAACGGTGGTCAAACTTATTAAACTGGGCCATCGCGTTGTGCTGACGCATGGCAATGGGCCGCAGGTTGGCGCAATGTTGATGCGCTCGGAACGGGCGGCGCAGTATGCGTACCGCACGCCCTTGGATGTTTGCGTTGCCGCAACACAAGGCGAGATTGGTTATTACCTTCAGTATGCCATGTGGCAAATGATGCAAAAAGAAGGAGTCTATGTGCCGGTGGTTTCGCTTGTAACGCAGGTACGTGTTGACAGGGATGACCCGTCGTTTCTGCATGCGGCGAAGCCCATCGGCCCGTTTTATACCGAAGAAGTGGCTGAGCGGTACAAGGAGCAGTTACAATGGAACATGGTGAAGGATTCCCACGGCTACCGTCGTGTCGTTTCCTCTCCCGAGCCCCGGGAAATAATTGAGCTGGACGCGATTCGCGCATGCGTTGATCGCGGGCTTGTGGTCATCGCAGCCGGAGGCGGAGGGATTCCGGTGTTTAATGATCATGTTACCGAGAAAGGTGTCGAGGCAGTGATTGACAAGGATCTTACATCGGCATTGCTTGCGAAAGAGCTTCGCGCAGACATGTTTGCCATTGCGACCGAAGTTGAGCATGTGTTTATTGATTACGAGAAACCGACACAGCGTCAGCTTGATTTTGTAAGCGCTGCCGAGTGCAGAAGATACCATGCCGAGGGACAGTTTCCGGAAGGGAGCATGGGGCCCAAGATCAAGGCGCTGTTGCTGTATCTGGAGCGCGGGGGAAAACATGCGATCATTACTGATATAGCACATCTGTATGAGGCGGTGGAGGGGAAGGCGGGAACGCACGTTTTCGCCCGGGAGGAGGATTGTGTCCTGTTCACGTAGTCCCATGGTTGTGTCCCGCACGTCATATGTGACACATCTGAATATGGCCTGCTTGTTTCATCTCTTATGGAAGGACAGAGGGTGCACAGAATGATAGGAGCAATCGTCCTTGCAGCCGGCGCTTCAACGCGTATGGGGAGCCCCAAGCCTCTCCTTTTGTTCAATGGAGAGACGTTTATCCGTCATATTGCGAATATGTTGACCGCATGCGGCACTTCTCCAATCATTCTTGTCTTGGGGGCATTTGCCGCTCAAGTGCGGAAAGAAGTAGAGGGAATGAACATTCATGTGACGACCAATTGCAGGTATGAAGCCGGCCAGCTCTCATCGCTTCAACACGGGTTGGGAATACTCAGAAACAGTTCCGTCGATGGCGTCCTGGTATTTCCCGTTGATCACCCCGCGGTACGAAAGGAGACAGTCGGAGCGATACTTCATGCGTTCGTTGAGACCAAAGCGGCGGTTGTTATTCCTGCGTACCGCGGCCGCCGCGGCCATCCGGTGCTGTTTTCTTCGTCAGTATTTGACGAACTCACGGATGCCCCGGCAGAACAGGGGGCACGTGCTGTGGTTTGGCGGCACGCATGTGAGGTTGTTGAAGTCCCCACCGATGATTCCGCTATCCTGCGGAATGTTGATACGCCTGAAGAGTATGTAACACTGCTTGCGGAAAGCGTGGCAGGGTGATGGCATCAGTACCAGATTCAAGGTCGGCATAACACTCCAGAGGATACAAGAAAAAGCCCCGGTACTTACAGCCGGGGCTTTTTTTGAAAAGAACCTGAGTGAGAATATCGCTGATGGGAATAAGAGCGATTAGCTAACGATTATGACGATTTCTTCTGCGCGAACTCCAGGTTGAGAGTGATGGTAACGTCTTTGCCAACCACCGCACCACCTGCTTCAGTAATTGTGTTCCACTTCAGGCCATAGTCAAACCTGTTGATAACGGCAGTTGCTTTGAAGCCCGCCTTCACGTTTCCGTAGCCATCTTTTGTTGATCCGCCGTAGACAACATTGAACGTGACGTGCTTTGTTACATCACGTATAGTGAGGTCTCCATCGAGCAGGTAGTTCTGTTCACCGGATTTTTTCCACGATGCGCTTTTGAACACCATCTTCGGAAACTGTTCCACATTAAAGAAGTCGCCGGACTTCAGGTGCTTGTCCCGCGCTCCGTTTTCGGTGTTGATGCTGTTGACATCCACCGAAAAATCAATTGATGCATCCGCAAAATCCGGAGCCGAAGATGTGAGAACGCCGTCGTAGATGCCGAAGTTTCCGTCAACCTCCGAAATGACAAGATGTGTCACCGAGAATTTTACCTTTGAATGGGCATTATCAATAACCCATGTGGTTTGCGCAAAAGAGTTGAAGGTAATTGCCATTGCCAGAGCGAGTACAGCGAGTATCTGTTTCATTGTTTTCCTTCCTTTGGAATGTGTGTATGTTTTGATGATTGTCAGACTCTATGCTGATTGGTGCAGGACTTTCCAGCCCGCGAGCCAGTTGTAGTTGTTCTTCATTGTCAGCCCGATCAACAGCAACATCATGCTTTCGAGTGTCCGGCTGACAGAAAGATTTCCGGCAACGATGGGATTGAATCCGGCATCGTGTACCAGCCGGGAAACTGTGACAACCGCCTCGTGATTGTCACCTGCGAGAAAACAATCCACCTTTTTACCGGCGATATCTGTTGTGGTGAAATCCGCGCTGAAGACGGTATTGAACGCCTTGACCACTTTCGAGTGGGGGAGAAGCTTCGACAGTTCCTCTGCAGCGCTGGTTGTCGGGGGAGTGACAAGCTCGTCATATGACGTATTGAGCGGATTAGCAATACTGACGACAATCTTGCCTGTGACGACATCCTTGATCCTTGCCGCAATCTCTTCCTGGGCTGCGTACGGTACTGCCGGTATTACTACATCCGCTTCCCAGCTTGCCTCGTGTGAGCAGTCAAGAATGTCCACTTCAGCGCCGGGAGTTGTTGATGTAATTTGTGCTTGCAGCGCTTCGAGCTTTTCCTTTGCCTTTCCGGCAAGAAGAATGCGGTGGCCCGCCTGTGCAAGATTTCGTGCAATGCCTGAGCCCATGCTGCCCGCTGCACCGATTATTGCAATTGTCTGTTTCATGGTTGGATCTCCTTCTTGTCTGCCAGATGTTGTTTCAGCTTTCTGGAATAAATATACATCGCGCCGGTACCCCGGTTCATTCACCCATGGCAAGAAATGGAGTTACCCTATGGTAAGAGGCAATAAAAATCCGGTGTCACCGGAAAAGTAGGGAGACCCCTGGAATTCGGCCTTGCAAACTAAGAGAGAGGTTAAGCTTACGCGGAAAGGTACAACGATAGAAGATTACTTTTTGTCAGCCAGTTCTTTCCGAATGCGGCTGAGGGATTGCGGTGTGATGCCGAGATACGAAGCGATCTGGCTTTGAGGAACCCGTTGAGTGATATTCGGATATGACTGCATCATGCGGAGGTATTGCTCCTCAGCTGACAAGCTGAGAGCGCCCATAATTCGCTTCTCCTTGGCTACGAAGTTGCTCTCCAGCAGGAGGCGGAAGAAACGTTCGAATTTTGGAATTTCGGTGAAGAGCTTTTCAAACTGCGTTCGTTCCAAGAGCAGGACTTCTGAATTTTCAAGAGCGTCAATATTATATGTGGCGGGCTCGCCTGTCAGGACGCTGTACATATCGGAGATCCACCAATCCTCAATGGCAAATTGCACTACATGTTCCTCGCCGTGGGCATCAATAGTGTACTGGCGCAGGCATCCTTTGGTAACATAGGTAGCATATTTGCACACATCTCCCTCATTGAGGAGAAATTGGTGTTTCCTGAGCTTCTTGGGTATGAAGAATGTGGTAACACGAACAAACTCTTCTTCTGTCAGGTTGATACGTTTGGCGAAATGTGTTTTTAGCAGGTCGTACATTGCGTATGTTCTTGATGTCCCTTAATCTTTCTTTGGAAAATCTACAATCATAAGGTAGAGCAGAGATAGGCAAATGTCAATGCCGCAATTTGCCCCACGAAGAATTTATGAGCCTTCGGCCGGACGTACTGTGCACAAATATTTTGTTAGACCTCCCCGAGATACAACGCAGCGCAGCTTCGCAGACGCCTGTTCTGACTAGGGCGTAAATTCAGAAAAAACCTGAAAGCAGTATGTCCCTCCCGGGTTTGCTGTTCTCCAATCCATTTTTGATTGAACGAAGGGCTAGGAATTTTGTCGGTGCAGCGGTTGAGCGCAAGATCGGGCGGCCACACTGATAGCTAAACAAGTAGAGGATTTGATTGGAAGGTTTGATAAGGGCAGGATTACAGGATCGATGCTGTTTGGTGTGTGTTTGCAGATCGAACTGCCGTCGATGTACGCTGGTGCCCCCAACCGGATTCGAACCGGTGTTACAGGCTTGAAAAGCCCGTGTCCTAGGCCTCTAGACGATGGGGGCAAAACATTGCCGATTTGGGATTGAGGATTGCGGACTGGTTAGGTCGTGGTCCACCATCACCAATTATTTGGGATTGAGGATTGCAGACTGATTAGGTCGTGGTCCACCATCACCAATTTCGGATTCCGGAGTATGGACCGGAGAGAGCTATGGTTTGTTCGACTTCGCCGTCTTGCCTGACGATGCGAGGATTGCTGTCAACTGATCCGCTTCGTCAAACAACTCTCTGAATGATCCCTCGTCGATCAATCCTGATTCAAACAACAACTCCAACCAGTATTGAGTCTCGTCGGACTCCTCTTCAGCAATCGCAATTTTTGCGATAAAATCAGCTCTCGATTTTGCTCTGCAGGCAGATCTGTAATTCGCACCGACCGAAGTTACAGATCGAAGCAACTGTCTGCACAACACATCTCGCGTCTCGGTTTTTGGCAGGGTTTGAACGACTCGGATCGTTTCCAACGCCAGTCGTTTCATGCGGGAGGCGATCTGATGCTTCATAGAACCTCCTCATGCCGGATCCAGTTCGCAATCCGATATCAATAGAGTCCGGAGCGAATGGTCCACTCCGGTCCGCCATCTCAAGTCCATCAAAATCCTGAGCAAACCCGCCCAATCCAGTCCGCAATCCCAAATCCCCAATCCGCAATGCTGTGACCCCGCCGCGAATCGAACGCGGAACCTACAGCTTAGAAGGCTGTTGCTCTATCCAATTGAGCTACGGGGTCCGTTTTGCACGGGGTCATCTACAAGGATCAAAAATATACCGTATTTCCTCCTTCCTTGCAATCTGGCGCGGTTGCAGCAAGTGGCCTGACGGAGGCAGCCAGATTACTTGTAAGTATGCATCATTCCCCCATGCAGGTTTTCTGCCTCTCATTTGATATCTTGCAGAACAGAATATCCATTCAAACTCCAGGGGAAAATGCTGATGAGCCGGGCCCTCATCGTTCTTGCCGTCGCCTTCTTTGTCACCTCCACCAAACCTGCGTTCGGAGGAGCGTGGACGCGTGATCAGAATTCCGTCTACACAAAACTTGCATTCACCACCCTCAGCACGACAGAGGCCTATGACCAGAACGGGGAGAAGTTCACAACCCCGGAGTTCAGCACGTGGTCATTGAACCTGTACGGAGAATATGGAATCACCGGCCGGTTGACCGCTGTTCTCCGCGCACCGTTCGTGCGGAGCGCGAAGCTGGCAATTTCAGAAAGGCTTTCCGACATCGGAGACTTGAGCATCGAGGCAAAGTATGGACTTGTCAAAGGAACGACACCGGTTGCCATTGCCGTTGAAGCCGAGTTCCCCACAGGTGACGGGAACGGAGTCACCCCGCTGACAGACGGCTCCGGCGGTTCAGTCCGCCTCCCGACCGGGGATGGAGAATACAACACGCGCATGAAAGCATCCATCTCCCACTCCTTCTCTCCCATCCCGGGCTATGTGTCCCTTGACGCCGGTTACAATATCCGGACAGAAGGATTCACCGACGAATACCTCTTCATGGTACAGGCCGGGTACCAGATCGACAACGTCATCT
>CAZWIN010000036.1:0-14430 GCA_964633855.1 uncultured Chitinophagales bacterium | reverse complement strand
TTGTTGAGGATGGCAAGCCGAAGGAAATCCCGATCCGCCAGGGCGAGATATTCCTGCTGCCGCCCAAGGTTCCCCACTCTCCGCAACGTCCGGCAAACACAGTCGGGCTTGTCGTTGAACGCCAGCGCACCCCCGGTGAAATGGACGGCTTTCTCTGGTTCTGCGAGAAATGCGGCACCAAGTTGTACGAAGAATATGTACAGCTGACAAATATCGTCACACAACTTCCTCCTCTCTTTGACCGGTTCTACAATACGCCCGATCATTGCACATGCAAGAAATGTGGAACGAAGATGGAGAGGCCTCAGAAACCGGCGTAAGACAGGAGAATGAAAGTCATAGAGGAATACGTGATATGAAACGCTTCATAAAAATAATTCTCAGCCTTCTTCTGTTGGCAGTTCTCGGTTTGGTTGGGCTCTATGCCTACCTGGGAGGGTTCGAGAGCATAGTCATCGCTGAGAAACAGGCCGGCCCGTTCCGCCTTGTCTATCGGGAGATGCGGGGAACGGACATGCAACAGGTCGGTACCATCACAGACGAAATTGCAAAGACTCTGACTAAAGCCGGGTTTCGTACACATCAACCCTTTGATGTCTTTTTCCCGGACGCAGTACCGAGCCAGATAGGTTTTGTGATCGCCGCAGAGGAGGAAGTCAAACTTGCTGCTCTTGATCCATCAATCAAACAAAGAACCATCCCGGCTCAGAAATGCATGGTGACTACGTTCCCGTGGAAAAGGCCTGCATCCTTTATTGTAGGATATATGAAAGTTGACCCTGCATTGAAAGCATATCGCGATAAACACAACTATGCAAATGGATGGGCGGCAACGCTCCACGATGGCGACATCATCACATATATCCAGCCGGTTATTTCCCAATAGCTTCCGTCCCGCCCGTGAAAATTGATATTCATACACATATCCTTCCCAAGACTCTTCCGGACTTCAAGGCGAAATACGGCTATGGAGGGTTCGTCAATATAGAGCACCATAAGCCCGGGTGTGGCCGCATGGTGATTGATGGGAAACTCTTCCGTGAGGTGGAGGAAAATCTTTGGGATACCCAAACAAGAATTCACCATTGCGATCATCACGGTGTTACCATACAGGTGCTTTCCACCGTGCCGGTGATGTTCAGCTATTGGGCGAAACCCGCCGATACTCTTGACCTCTCCAAACTTCTCAACGATCATATTGCCGGGGCTGTAGCGCAACATCCCAAACGCTTTGTCGGGCTTGGAACCGTGCCGATGCAATCCCCTGATCTTGCCGTTAAAGAGCTTGAACACTGTGTAAAAGATCTGAAGCTCGCCGGGATCCAAATCGGCAGCCACGTGAATGATTGGAATCTGGACAATGATCATCTCTTTCCCGTGTTTCAGGCGGCTGAGGAATTGGGTGCGGCGGTCTTTGTGCATCCCTGGGATATGATGGGGAAGGAACGGATGCCGAAGTACTGGCTTCCTTGGCTCGTCGGCATGCCGGCGGAAGTCTCGCTTGCAATCTGTTCAATGATTTTTGGCGGAGTGTTTGAGCGGCTGCCGAATCTGAGGGTTGCATTTGCTCATGGCGGTGGAGCATTTCCGGCAACTATCGGACGTATTGAGCACGGCTTCAATGTCCGCCCTGATCTTTGCGCAACAGATAACCGTATTTCCCCCCGTTCGTATCTCGGCAGGTTTTATGTCGATTCCCTTGTTCACGATCAGGTGATGCTGAAGTATCTTATTGATCTTGTCGGTGAACACCGCATTGCACTCGGCTCGGATTATCCGTTTCCTCTTGGTGAAGCTGAACCGGGGAGACTGATTGCTTCGATGAGCGGGTTGAGTGAAACGACAAAACAGCGCCTGTTCAGCGGCACAGCATCCGAGTGGCTCGGAATTCACTCTCATGCCTGAGGTTGCTTCCAATACCGACAGGCCACTGCGGTGGTTGCTGGTTGACCTGAATTCCTACTTCGCATCAGTTGAGCAGCAATACCATCCCGAGCTTCGTGGTAAACCCGTAGCTGTTGTCCCCCTGATGGCGGATACCACGTTTTGCATCGCTGCCAGTTATGAAGCAAAGGCGTTCGGTGTTAAGACGGGCACCCGTGTTTCTGATGCAAAAAGCATGTGTCCGGGGCTTCATCTTGTCCAGGCACGCCACGAGCTCTACGTCAAGTGCCATAATGCGATCCGCGATGCCGTGGAATCATGCCTGCCTGTTGCAGATGTTCTTTCCATAGATGAGATGGTGTGTGAACTTACCGGAAGCCAGCGAATCAAAGAGAACGCCGTCGCCCTTGCCGGAGAAGTCAAACAGGCGATCTACCGTAATGTAGGCGAAGTTCTGCGCAGCTCCATCGGCATTGCGACAAACCGCTTCCTTGCCAAAGTGGCGAGTGACATGCAAAAGCCCGACGGGCTTGTGGTGCTGACTGCTGCCGATATTCCGGAAGCGCTGTACCGGTTGAAGCCGAGAGACTTCCCGGGCATCGGCAGGAATATGGAACAGCGCCTAGAACGGCTCGGCATTACAACCGCAAAGCAGTTAATAGACCTGCCGAAATTTGAAACGAAAAAAATCTGGCGGGGGATAGTTGGCGAGCGCTATTGGCATTGGTTGAGAGGAGAGGAGCCGCCGCGGCTTGCTTCCCACAGGCGTACGGTCGGGCATTCTCATGTTCTTCCTCCTGCATTGAGAACAACGAACGATGCTTTTGCCGTTTTGCAGAAGCTTTTGCACAAAGCCGCCGCCCGCCTGCGTCGGCTCGACTATTGGGCATCAAGCCTCGGGGTGTATGTGCGTTATACGAACAGGACTTCGTGGGAGAACCATATTTCGTTTGTCGAATGCCAGGATACGTTGACACTGTTGGAAGCATTGCAGAAAGTTTGGATCTCTGCACCACATGTGAAGCCGTTGGCGGTGGGCGTGACGTTGTTCAACCTTGTCCCGGATTCCTCCCACAATTTTTCCCTCTTTTCAGATGAGGCAAAGCGCGGACGTCTTGCCCGTGCAATGGATAAGCTCAACGCAAAACACAAGGGCAACCTGCTGCATTTCGGAGGTATTCATGCAACGCGCGGCTCCGCGCCGACAAGGATTGCGTTTACCAACATTCCCCAGATTGAGGACTTCACATTTGATTCCGACGATGAGCAGCACGATGACGTTTCGCACTGACAAATCCTTCGCTGAAGAACTTGACCGTCAGGATCAGCTTGCCGTGTATCGTTCCCGCTTTCATCTCCCTCGTAATGAAAAAGGAGATGATCTCGTTTATTTCTGTGGAAACTCACTCGGCCTCCAGCCGAAATCCGTCCGGACATTTATTGAACAGGAATTGAAAGACTGGGAGGCGCTCGGCGTCGAGGGACATTTCCATGCAAAGAACCCCTGGCTGCCGTACCATGAGCTGTTGAGTGAACAGACTGCACGGCTTGTAGGGGCGAAGCCATCAGAAGTAGTGGTGATGAATACCCTCACCGTCAATCTCCATCTGATGATGGTTTCATTTTACAGGCCAACACCGGAGCGCAACAGAATCGTCATTGAAACCCAGCCTTTTCCGTCTGATCGTTACGCAGTGGAATCTCAAATCAGGTTTCACGGCTATAACCCGGAAGAAGCGCTGGTTGAATTGAAGCCAAGGCCCGGCGAGACAGCGTTCAGGACGGAAGACATCGAGGATTTTTTCCGGAGGGAAGGAAAATCCGTGGCGCTTGTGCTGCTTGGTGGCGTTAACTATTATTCCGGCCAGGTATTCGAGATGGAGCGGATCACCAGAATCGCACAGGCTCAGGGTTGTGCAGTTGGTTTTGATCTTGCCCATGCCGCAGGAAATATTCCGCTGAAGCTGCACGACTGGAATGTAGATTTTGCCGCATGGTGTTCGTACAAATATCTTAACGGTGGCCCGGGGACAATTGCAGGATGTTTTGTTCATGAAAGGCACGCACAATCCACGGGCATTCCGAGGTTTGCGGGGTGGTGGGGCAACAACAAACACACACGTTTTGCTATGGGCCCGGTATTTGATCCCATCCCCGGTGCCGAGGGATGGCAGTTGAGCAATCCGCCGATCTTTCAACTTGCGGCTCTTCGCGCTTCGATGGAGATTTTTGATGAGATTGGTATGGAACGATTGCGGCGGAAAAGCGAGATGCTGACAGGGTATCTTGATTTTTTGCTCGGCGAAATGCATAACACCCGAATTACAGTTATTACTCCCGAAGCACCACAAGACAGGGGTGCCCAGCTTTCCCTTCATGTTCCGGCCGGAGGCCGGAAACTCTTTGACACGCTTGCAGCGCGGGGCGTCATCTGTGACTGGCGTGACCCGGATGTTATTCGCCTTGCCCCGGTTCCCCTCTACAACAGTTTTAAGGACGTGTACAACTTCATAACCATTCTTAAGGAGATAGTATAATGCACCGGGTATCCAAACTCATTGCGGTATTCTTCCTTGCCATCTCAGCCCTGCCAATGACTTTTGCACAGGAAAAGAAAGCCGGAGAAAAGCCCGCCGAGTATGAAATGAAACAGTATTGGATGGTTTTCCTGAAGAAAGGCCCCATCCGTGACCAGGATTCTGTGACAGCCGCGAAGATTCAGGAAGGCCATATGGCAAACATAGGCCGTCTGGCAGCGTTGGGAAAGATACTCGTCGCAGGGCCATTTGGCGATGACGGCGATTTGCGGGGTATCTTCATCATGGATTGCAAGGATGAAGCGGAGGTACGTGAACTGTGTTCAACCGATCCAGCCGTAAAAGCAGGGCGGCTTGCGGTGGAAATCCATCCCTGGTGGACGGCGAAAGGCGGAAGCTTTAAATAGGGAGACTGGAAAACGGAAATGGGAGACCGGACCGAGAAGCCGGCTAAAAAATGACTGTAGTGAAATTTGAAGATTTACAGGTATGGCAGGAAGCCTTGGAATTATCAAAGGATGTTTACCGTGACCTGAAAGAATGTCGGGATTTGGAGTTGAAGGATCAAAATGCCTGAAGAAACCACAACGCAACTGTTCGAGAAAACTAAAAGAATCTCCGCAATGCTTTACAACCTGATTGTTACCCGTAAAGAGAAATTCTAAGGCATAGCATTGTCCAATTCCGGTCTCCAGTCCCCTCTCTCCCGTCTCCGCGGTAAAGTCGCGCTTGTCGGTGGTGGGCTTGCGGGTTCTCTCCTTGCAATTTATCTTGCACGCCGAGGGTATGGTGTGGATGTGTATGAGCGCCGTCCCGATATGCGGAAGGAGCATATCAGCGCCGGACGGTCAATCAACCTTGCGCTTTCCGTCCGCGGCATACATGCGTTGAAGGGGGCCGGGCTCGTTGATCAGATTATGAAAATTGCCATTCCGATGAAGGGAAGGATGATTCATCTTCCTGACGGAAGCACTTCCTTTCAACGCTACGGCAAGGATGACTCAGAAGCCATCTACGCAGTGTCGCGCGGGCTGCTCAATATGGCACTTCTCGATGCGGCCGAACGGGAGGCAGGGGTGACAATCCATTTCCGGCAGCGCTGCACAGGAATGGATTTTGGCGCGGGTGGGCTGCACCTTCAGAATGAGCAAACAGGCGAGCGAAAGGTGGTGAACGCATCTCCGGTGATCGGCACCGACGGCTCTGCCTCTGCGATTCGCCTTGACATGCAAAAAGCCAAAGGGGCGGACTTTTCGCAAGAGCAACTCGAGTACGGATACAAAGAGTTGGTGGTACCGCCCGGCACTGATGGCAATTTCCGGATGGATCCCAGTGCCCTCCACATCTGGCCCCGCACAACATTTATGCTGATTGCCCTTCCCAACACAGACAAAAGCTTCACCTGCACATTCTTCTATCCGCTTGAAGGTGAACAGAGCTTCAAGTCGCTGACAACCGAAGACGCCGTGCAAAAGTTCTTCACGGCGCAATTTCCCGATGCAGTTTCCCTGATGCCAACCGTTGTGGAAGACTTTTTCTACAATCCCACCGGAACGATGGTGACGGTAAAATGCAGCTCGTGGCATATCGGAGGAACGGCGGCTCTGCTCGGGGATGCCGCGCATGCCATCGTGCCGTTCTTCGGGCAGGGGATGAACTGCGCGTTTGAGGACTGCACTGTACTTGACGGAATAATCGGAGGGAGGAAACAGGAAGCCGGAGATGTGGAGGGGTGGTGGTCTTCTGTGTTTGCGGAATACGAGCAACTGAGGAAGGTAAACGCGGATGCTATTGCCGACCTTGCCGTGGAGAATTTTGTCGAGATGCGCGATTTGGTTGCCACTCCAAAATTTCAACTGAAAAAGAAGATTGAACAGCGGCTCCAGGCGGAGTTTCCGGACATCTTCATCCCGAAATACTCGATGGTGACATTTCACCGGTTACCGTATTCCATCGCATTACAGCGGGGAAAAATCCAGGACAGGATACTTGAGGAACTTTCCTCGGATGCCGTTCTCAGCATGGAAAAGGCCCGGTTGTTGATTGACCAACACTTAAAGCACATACCGTTACCGGAGGAGGCGTAATTATGCGGCAAGTATTGTTTGCAGTTGTTGTTTGTGTTACTGCTATTTTCTCAATAGCATCATCGCAGGAACAACAATTCTCTCTTGATCAGCTTGCATGGATTGCCGGCTGCTGGAAGATGGAGTTTCCCAAAGTGACTGTCGAAGAACAGTGGATGAAGCCCCACGGCAACTCCATGATCGGGATGAACCGGACGGCAGGCACGAAGAAAACAAACGCGTACGAATTTCTGCGGATCGTTCAGCAGGGAGACAGCGTTTTGTACATCTCCATTCCTTCCGGGCAAACAGAAACGGCATTTTTGCTGACGAAGTGTGAAGAAAACGAAGCCGTTTTTGAAAACCCGGAACATGACTTTCCGCAACGTATCATCTACCATCGCAATGATGACGGTTCATTGCTCGCTGCTATTGACGGAATGCAAAACGGTAAGCAACGGAGGGAGGAGTTTCCGATGAAGAGGGTGGCTTGTGGAGAGTAATCCAGGCTGATACACGCCCGGAATTGCATTCCTCCCCCCATCTTCCTAAATTAACCATAGCAATCCGTTAGGGGTGTCCCGAACAAAGCGGGACTGAGATCACACCCTCTTAGGAACCTGATCTGGGTAATACCAGCGTAGGGAAACGGAAACGACATGCTTCCCGATTTCTCCTTTTGCCGTTTCTCTACGAAGTATATTCAACGAGAACCGGCATTTGTCTTTTAGGGAGATGTCATGAGCTTTCAGCGATTCATTTCGTGTCCGTTTGCGGTGCGAACGAAATATCTGTACTTCATTCTGTTGTTTATCGTTGTTCCTGCCGCCTTTTCCCAGCAAACCGCAACCATCTCGGGTAAAATTACAGACCGGGAAACCTCGAAGCCTCTTTCCGGTGCAAACATCACTATCCTGAATACGGATTTTGCAACCAATACCGACGGCAATGGAGAGTTTACACTGATGAACATTCCATGGGGCAACCATGAAATCCGTGTGTCGTTCGTCGGGTATGTTCCTCAAACGCGGCGCATTGACGCCACGGATAATACCTTGCTCACATTTGATTGTTCACTTTCCCCCACAATACTTCAGGGCCAGCCGATCACCGTCAGTGCAACGCGCGGCAAGGAAGGCGAAACCCCGGCAACATTCGAGACGTTGACTGCAGCGGATATCCGCACGAACTACACAACCCAGGATATCCCAGTGCTGCTTTCGGAAATGCCCTCAACCACATATTACTCGGAGTCGGGAAACGGCATCGGTTATACCTACCTGAATATCCGCGGGTTTGATGCGCGCAGAATTGCGGTAATGGTCAATGGCATTCCTCAGAACGATCCTGAAGACCACAATGTGTACTGGCTTGATTTTCCCGACCTCGCCGGCAGTCTTGAGGATATTCAGGTGCAACGCGGCGCGGGAAGCGCATTTTACGGCTCCCCGGCAATCGGCGGTTCGGTGAATCTGGTGACAGCAAGCTTCGCGCGTGAGCGGTCGTTTCAGCTTTCCACCGGTATCGGAAGTTTCAACACGCGCAAGTACTCTGCGTCATTCACATCCGGGCTGATGGAGAACAAATATGCCTTCCACGGACGGCTTTCAAAAACCTTGAGCAACGGCTATCGTGACAGGTCGTGGATAGACTTCAACAGCTATTTCCTCGGGCTGATACGGTACGATGAAAGCATGACGACGCAGGTGAATTTCTACGGCGGGCCCGTCTCCGACCATCTTGCGTATTACGGCATTCCGAAAGCGGATGTTGAAGACAAAACCAAGCGTAGAGCCAACCCGATTCTTCGTGAGGAAGAGATCGAAAATTTTTCACAACCGCATTATGAACTCTTTCATGAATGGCGGCTCAGCCCGGATCTTACATTGACCAACACATTATTCCTTGTGTTTGGCGAGGGCTTCTTTGACTATGACGGTTCATGGGCGCCGTATTCTTACTACCGTATCGCTCCACAGTACGGGTTTAACGTAGCGGGCAACCCGGATACGCTCTACTTTTCGAGCGCGCTAATCAGGGCGGTTGTGGATAACACACAGTACGGTTGGCTTCCGCGCGTTACCATCCGCCACGAAAATGGAGAACTGATGGCCGGTGCGGAGATGAGGTTTCATCGCTCGGAACACTGGGGGCGCCTGCAACGGGTTGGCCAAAGCCCGGTAGCTATCCCGGAGGATTACCGGTATTACCGGTACCGCGGAGCCAAAGACATTCTGTCGTTATATGTGCATGAATTGTACTCGCTTGAGCCGAACCTGAAGCTGATGCTTGACCTTCAATATGCCTATAACCGTTACCGGCTCTTTGAGGAAAAATTTATCAACACGGATTTTTCAGTACCGTATCATTTTGTCAATCCCAAGGCAGGCCTCAGTTACCGCTTTGATGAACATTGGAATAGTTATCTCAGCATGGCATATACACAACGTGAGCCGCGGCTGAAAAATCTCTACGATGCCGCCGAGGCAAGCACCCCGGCTTCGTGGGGTGGTGTTGTCCCTCAATTTGAGGTTGATGCAAACGGACGGTTTGATTTTACGAAGCCCCTCGTAAAACCCGAAGCGTTGTTCAATGTGGAAGCCGGCGGAGGATATTCTTCGGGGCCTCTCCGGGTTTCTGCAAATATCTACTGGATGGAGTTCACGGACGAAATAGTGAAGAGCGGGCAAGTGGACAGGTTTGGCCAGCCGATCACAGGAAATGCCGGGCGAACGCGCCACATGGGAGTTGAACTCTCGGGGTCGCTGAAACTCCTTGATGGCCTGACATTCTCCGGAAATGCGACGTTGAGCAGGAACCGCTTTGTCCGCCATACCGACTACTCGTCTGGTGTTCCGCTCTCTCTGAATGATAATCCCATTGCCGGTTTTCCGGATATTCTTGCAAACGCACGGTTGACGTATCTTCACCAAGGCCTTATCCTTTCTCTCAGCGGAAGGTTTGTCGGCAAACAGTACACGGATAATTTCAAGGATGAAGCAAACACGGTTGATGCTTATGTTGTAAGCAACTGTTCTGCATCGTACATGTTTGAAAACCTGGTTGACAATATTGATGTCGAAGCGAAGCTTCAGGTCAACAATATTTTTGACAGGCTGTATGCGGCATATGGCGAGGGAAGCGACTTCTTTGTCGGTGCCGAACGAAATATTTTTTTTAATCTCACAATCGGTTTGTAGTCCCAATGAAGAAAAGAGCCGTCATTCTGTGTAACGGCGAGCCGCCAACGAAAGCATTGGTTCGCCGCACTGTCAGGCCTTCCGATTTCCTTGTTGCTGCCGATGGCGGCGCAAATGCCGCGCGTAAACTGGGCCTTTCTCCGGATGTCATCATTGGCGACTTGGATTCAATGACAAAGGCAACAAAGCGTTTTTTTTCATCGTCGCTCATTATTCAGATCAGCCGCCAGGATAACACAGACCTTGAGAAAGCGCTTGATTTGCTTGTAGCGAGAAACATCACGCGGGTGTTGATTCTTGGCGCAACGGGAAGGCGCCTCGATTTCACACTTGCCAATCTTTCAGTGTTGTGGCTGTATACGCGAAAGATGAAGATTGAACTGGCGAATGAGAGCTCGAGGGCATTTCCTGTAGAAGGGCCTTTTCGTATGCATGCAAAACGTGGGACGACGGTGAGCCTGATCCCGTTCGGGAATTGTAGCGGTATAACTCTGCGGGGTTTGTACTATCCGCTTCAAAATGGAACTATGAAAGTAGGGGAAGTCGGCGTTTCAAATGTAACGACACGGCCCGCGTTTTCTATCAACATCAAAAAAGGGAAAATGCTTGTGTTGGTTATGGACAAGCGTGCAAAGTGAATACCCCTGCCATTACACTAAGTGTTGCCGACCAGGTGATAATTCTGGTCTACTTCCTTGCCGTCCTGGCCATTGGATTTCTTGCAAACCGTAAATCTTCCAATGCTGCAGATTTTCTCCTTGCGGGCCGTTCGCTTACACTTCCGTTGTTTGTTATGACGCTGGTCTCTACCTGGTATGGGGGAATCCTCGGTGTTGGCGAGTTCTCCTATCTCTATGGCGTCTCCAACTGGTTTGTGCAGGGTGTTCCCTACTATTTCTTTGCAGTATTGTTTGCAGTGCTTCTTGCAGGAAAAATCAGGGCAACCAATTTTGTTACGATTCCTGATAAGCTTCAACAGTCATACGACAAAAAAACCGCGCTTGCCGGTGCAGCACTCACATTTTTTCTAACAACACCGGCTCCCTATATCCTCATGCTTGCAATTCTTCTCCAGCTGATCTCGGGCTGGAGCTTTCTCGTGTGCGTGCTTCTTGGTACCGCAGCAACAACGGCATATCTCTTTACCGGAGGGTTCCATTCGGATGTCAACACTGATGTCTTTGAGTTTTTCCTGATGTTCGCCGGTTTTGCTGTGGTGTTACCCTTTGCGTATCAGAAATTTGGCGGGTTCGAATTCATCCAGTCGCATGTTCCTCCGCTTCACCTGACGTGGCATGGCGGCAATTCCACCCAATTTATCATCGTATGGTTTTTGATTGCCCTCTGGACGCTGGTTGATCCCTCGTTTCATCAGCGGTGCTACGCAGCGAAATCTCCTGCGGTGGCGCGCAAAGGCATTCTTCTTTCAATTGTCTTCTGGGTAATATTTGATGCGATGACGGCAACCGCAGGGCTGTACGCGCGTGCGGTTCTTCCTGCACTTGACAATCCGGTGATGGCGTTCCCCATGCTTGCTGAGGCAACGCTCCCTTCCGTTGCCAAGGGGATGTTCTATGCCGGCATGCTCGCCACAATCATGTCAACATTGAACACGCTTGCTTTTGTTTCTGCGACGAGTATCGGAAGGGATATTGTGTGGCGTCTCCGGGGGGAATCAAATGAAGCACAGGCGGCAGTGTACACGCGCTATAGCCTGGCCTTGACGGCAGTGATCTCGATTGCCGTGTGCTTGCTGATTCCTTCCGTTATACGTCAGTGGTACACTATCGGTACGGTGATCGTTCCGGGATTGTTGCTTCCTCTTGTTGCCGGGTACTTCTCCCGGTTAAGCGTTCAACCACGTTTTGCCTTTGCCGCGATGAATCTCGGATGGCTGGTGTCATTAGGCTGGTTGCTTGCTGGCTGGTCGCAGGGGTTCGGAAGCGCGGCTTCGTATCCGTTTGGCATCGAGCCGATGTTTCCGGGGCTGTTCATCTCCCTTGTTGTGTGGGCTGCCGGAATGATTGTTCACCGGCAAAGCGCCGGTCGTTAGCCGCTCTCGCTCTTCAGTTGTTTGCTCACTTCGTACAGTACCACTGCACTTGCACTTCCGACGTTCAGTGAATCCACGTCCTTGCTCATGGGAATAGCGGCGACATGTGTCGCAACGTTCATGATGGAATCGGAAACTCCTGCATCCTCATTTCCAAATACAACACAAACGTTGCCGGTGAGGCGTAATGATGCCAGAGGTATATCGGCATGTGGGTGAGCTGCTACGATTGAAACCGGACATTCCGTTCTTAAGAAATGAAGAGTCTTGGCAAGATCCAGGGAATGAACCACCTCCAGCGTAAACACCGTTCCCATGGAATTTCGTACTGCGCGGCGAAGATAGGGGCTGCAGGAGGTTTCTCCTGCTACAACCATCTGAACGCCGAACGCCGCGCAATTTCTTACAATGTTGCCGACGTTCTCGGAGAGAGAAACCCCGTCTATGGCTGCAATGAAAAGCGGTTTCGGTAGTTTGTGAACAAGGTCTTCAAGTCGCTGTTCATGGGGAAGGTTGCCCACCGCCATGATTCCTTGATGCAGCGGGAGGCCCGCGATTTTTTCTATGAGTGTGTGGTCCGCGATAAATATCGGGTACTCCTGCTGCTGGCCGGAGGGGAATGATAATCTGGCATATCGTTCCTTGGTGGCAAGGAGAGAAACCACCGGAAGTCCTGAATCAAGAAGCCGCTGGACAACCTTCTCGCCTTCGGCAACAAAGATCCCGCGCTTCTTGTGCTCCTCCTGGCGCCGAAGGGTGCGATAGGGCTGGAGTTCCGGAAGATCCAGCGAAGTAACTGTTTGCATACCCGGAGGAATGCTCATGGGTTGCGTGTGCAGATGAGGTGGTATTCTGTCCCACGGGAATGGCGGCTGGCAATCGTCAAGCCAGCCTCAAGGATGCATCGTTCGACACCTTCCGTGGTTGCGTTGAATCTTGGTAAGAGGTGTGGGTGAACTTCACAGTACAACACCCGCAGGGAAGGCATCCGGAGGGTATGTTTGATCCCGGAGAGGATATGTGCTTCAGCTCCTTCAACATCGATTTTGATGACGGTAGGGAGAGGTGCTTCGCCCTGCCGAACGATGCTGTCTCCCTCACAAATGCGCACCGTAAGGCCGTGGGATTTCAATTCACAATCAGAGCGTTGGACCAGCGCCGATGTTCCGACATTTGGCGAATCAAAAGGAAAGAGTATGGTGGTTCCATCAGCATTTCCGAGCGCCTCACTGTGAACGGTGATATTCTCCAGTGTGTTTAATCGGATGTTTTTTTCGAGCAGGGCCTTCATACGCGGCTCCGGTTCAAATGCATGAACAGTTCCCGTCGCTGCCAGGGCCTTTCCGGCGAAGATTGCATACATGCCAAAGCTTGCACCGACATCCCAGACTATATCGCCGGGTTGCAGCTGACCAATCATGTGGTTAAGAATCTGTTCCTCCCCGGTGAGAGAAACAATGTGTTCAGCAATGGTTGATGTTGGAGCGGAAAATACGGCCTCGATCCTGGCACACACAACGATGCGAGTTTCTCGTGAGTGAACGACAAAGTGATACAAGCTCCGCAACGGCTTGTATAGCCCAAGGGCCCGTGAGGTTTTGCCTGCGAATGAAACCAGTGGTGGGTACATACAGCAGTTCGAAAGAAATGGATAACACGACCTTTAAGGTTCGATTCTTATTTAGGGAAATCAATTTTGAAAGTCAACAACCGTGCCTTGTCCGTTGATTTTCTCTGTGGTTGTTCTTACCTTTTCGAGGATACCGAATGTCCTATTCCTTCCACCAATTCTTCTTGCCATGAGACTATCAGAACGCTTTATCCAGACCTTACCCAAAGTCCTTCTCCACGACCATCTTGACGGTGGTTTGAGGCCTTCCACGGTGATTGAGCTTGCCAAAGAAACCGGTTACGACAAGCTGCCCACAAAAAATCCCTCCGAGCTTGCCGAGTGGTTCCATCGCGGGGCAAAGCGGGGGAGCCTTCCGTTATATCTTGAAGGTTTCGCCCATACGTGCGGAGTGATGCAAACGGAAGAAGCGCTCGAGCGCGTTGCGTATGAAATGATGGAAGACATGTACAACGATGGCGTTGTCTATGTTGAAACGCGGTTTTCTCCGATTTTCCATACCGAAAAAGGCCTCCACTGGGATGAAGTAGTGAAGGCCGTATTACGCGGACTGGAACGGGGACAGAAAGATTTCGGTGTACAGTACGGTTTGATTATCTGTGCGATGCGGAATATGAATCTCTCGCAGGAAATGGCAGAACTTGCCGTTGATTTCCGCGAGCGCGGTGTCGTGGGTTTTGATCTTGCCGGCGAAGAAGGGGGATTTCCCCCGAAGAAACATGTTGATGCCTTCCATTACATCCAACGGGAGAATTTCAATATCACCATACATGCCGGAGAAGCATTCGGCAAGGAAAGCATCTGGCAGGCGATACAATGGTGCGGCGCCCATCGCATCGGGCATGCCACCCGGTTGATTGAAGATATCGGACTTGACAAACGGGAGCCCAACAAGATCGTCAAGATGGGATACCTTGCGCAGTACGTGTTGGACAAACGTATTCCGCTGGAGATTTGCCTGACCAGTAATGTGGATACCGGTGCAGTGAAATCCCTTGAGGAACATCCGTTCGGCCTTCTCCATAAATATAAATTCCGCGTTACACTCAATACCGATGAC
>CAZWIN010000035.1:0-14531 GCA_964633855.1 uncultured Chitinophagales bacterium | reverse complement strand
CGATGAGACCGGTGGCAGGGGGTATCGTTGTATTGGAAATTGTGAATGAGAGTGAACTCGTTTGGTTGCTCTGGAGAGTATCAGCGAGTGCAAGAGGCGTAACATCAATTTCTGCCGGTGATTGGGATGCATTGAAGAATTGCAGGATTTTTGATACCAGAGAATCCCTGTTGCCAGCCTCAAGAGTGTTAACCATGTTTCCAAACTCAGGAACCATTGCAACCGAACGTCCGAGCCCATAGAATGCATACACGGACATGGTATCATTTACCGGCGACGATGACGGTGCAATAAACATTGTCCGTGCGGCGTTATCGCCGGCAGGATGCAGTTCATCCATGAAGTTGCTGCCACTGTAGGCAAAGTTCATACCTGCAAGCAGGCCCAAGCCCGTGATTCCGCCATTGACGTCAGATCCTCCATCCGCACCGTCATTCAGTCCAAAGATGGGGCGAACCTGATAACCGCTCGCGCTTTCTGGGTCATAGTTGAATACATCTGCGCCTTCTAAGTAGAGTTTTCCTCCAGCGGAAACGTACGAGTCAAGTGCCGGACCTTCAGGATCGGTGGCGAGGATGACGTGGTTATTACTGTACGTACCCATAATAGCGAAAATAGCATCAAATGAACTGAGGTCAGAACCAAACTCAAAGAGTGAGTCTGTTTTGAAACAGCTTTTGCCAAGACGTGTGAGTGTTGCCATAATTGAGTCGGCACTATTGCTTACGACATCCGCCGGTTGCCACACGAGAATATCAGGAAGGCTTCCGACGTATCCGCCAACGCTGGCGCTGGGATCGCTGTATCGCCGTGGCGTAAGCGTGTTATAGGCTTGGAGATAATATGTGTAGACAAATCCCGGAGGCGGTGTGTCAATATATTGCGTTACTCCTGATCCGACAGAGTCCCTCAGGACACCATTGCGCCATATTCTTGTTCCGCCAAAATCGTGAATGGGAGTGCCATCCTTCTGGGTTGTCGGATTGGTCCAGCTAATAGTTGCTTGTGTCGACATAGCCGGCCCTGTAATACTGATACCTACGCCGCCAGGTGCGGATGGATAAGGTGATCCGCCGGCGATCCAACTGACCTGAACAGGTGAACTGAGACTGTCATTGCTTGTCAGACGGGTTTCAAGTGTGTACGCATACTGCTGGTATGTCGTCCGGCCGCCGTCATTGTAAGTTGTAGTCGGGGGTGTCACCTCGGTGATTTGTACCCCATCACGCTTGATACGCATAACGAAAGAGCCGATCGGCGACCCGTTTACGAGGGTTGTTGGATTGGTCCAATTCAGCTGAATAGAGGTCGGTGTTGAGAATTGGCTGTAAGCTGTAACACCAGTCGGAGGATTTGGATCAACCGGATCACCCACAACTATTTTTTCATAGTACACATTCGGATCTTTGCGTCCTGCTCCACCTGCCAGGTCGCTCCGGTTATCCGACCATACAACGTGAAAAGCTCCCGTTGTTGCTACGGCGTGGTTGTAGTCGCCCATATAGGTTGCATTAATGACAGCATCGCGGCCGAATTCCGGCAGCGATGGGACATCGCTAATTGCAAAGCTTGATGAAAACGTCACTGTCGAGCCCGAGATATCGGCGACACGCCCGTAATATCTGAATGAATTGTTGTTTGCAGAATCCTGACGGCTGTAATAGAAGATCCCCAACTTCGCCCCATCAGGTGTAACTGCAATTGTAGGTTGCCACTGGTCCGTTGTAGTAACGTCGTCGTTGACTTTGGTAGCCGCACTCCAGGTTGTGCCACCATCAGTGGATTGGACAAGGAAGATATCTGCCTTATCTGCACCAGCGCCATCATTATTGAATGTTACATAAATATTGCCGCTCACCGGGTTGATAGCGACATGAGGGAACTCGCTGCTTCGAAATGATGACGCAGAAACCGTGCCCTGCCGGATTCCGGTAAGACCCAGATCGCCATTGGTACCGCCGACAAGTCCGGATGCCACGGTGACGGCAGAACCATAGGTCACACCGAAATCAGTCGATTTCCGCACCTGTAATGTTGTTCCGGCATACCAGAATGCATACACTGAGTGATCAGGGCCAACGGCGATGAACCCACCCTGATTTCCTGAAACAATGGACACACCGGCACTAAATGTTGCCCCGTGGTCAGTCGATCTGTATGCATATATTCCTGTAGTCCCGCTGAAGCGGCGGGAAATTACATACACATTCCCGTTACCAGACCCTACGAAGTTGTCAACAGTATGCCACTGTTTGTCTTCATCGCTTCCTCCGGGAGTTGCATTTACAGGGGCCATCCAGGTAATACCGTTATCGTCCGAGCGCCACATTTGTATTGTACTCGCACCGCTAAAGCCGAGAGTTGAAAGATAAATTCTGCCAGTGCTTTCATTTCGAGCAAGTACCGGGTCGCCGGCATCACCGATTGTGGCGTCGAGAGGCAAGGTACCTCCGTCAGTGAAGGTTGTTCCCCCATTGGTTGAGTATGCCCAACCGGTGAAATGGTTATTTGAACCATTATATGAACCTGCATCATTGAAGCCGATAACCACATTATTCCCAAACGCAACAATGTCCGTTTCGCTTTGCGTAAAGTTTCCTGTCGTCCCCGCTCCAGCATTGTCATTGACCAGCATGTCGGTTGCCATCGGGTTATTAATGACACTGCGGGGTGCATTGTCGCTACCGACATTGTTGCCCGGTCTGTATTGCTCGCGTGAGCCTTCCTTTATTGCGGGGAGACGCTGGTATTGCCGTTCTTGTGCAGAAGCGGAAAAAACCTGCAGGAGCAGAAACGAGACAAACGCTAGAACTGTTAAACGACGAAACATGATTCCTCCTCAGAGTGGAGATGGTGATTGGTTAGAAATGAAATAGGCAGAGCTTGGGTACATCAAAGAAAGAAAATACTTGGAGAGGGGGTGAATAGGATCTTTCCTTTGCTCATTCGGTTGCTACTTTTTACAATATGTAAAATGATTAGTAAACTTTCAATCATGAAAACAAAAATGTCCCGGCCGAATTAACGTCCGGGACATTTTTCGTAGTTCTACTAACCCAATCCCCGTACAAGTACGGGGATTGGGTGATGACTATTTCATCAGCACCATCTTCTTCATTGCAGTGAAGACCTCACCGGAAGCCGCGCGTGCTTCCAAGCGGTAGAAGTACACGCCGCTGGAGGCAATGCTGCCGGTTGATGCCTGCCCGTTCCACTCAACCGAATACACACCTGCAACCTGTTGTCCATCGGCCAGTATGGCGACTTCACGTCCAAGGAGGTCATAGATCTTGAGCGTGACATGCGCCTGTTCCGAAAGTCCGAACTGGATGTTGGTCGTCGGGTTGAACGGATTAGGATAGTTCTGTTCCAGAGTGAACGTCTCCGGAATGCCTGCCGTCGGATCCGGCCGCACATCGGTTAGCACCACGTTGATGCTATTGCCCAGGCGCTGTACCCATGCCGCCTGTGCTGCACGTGCCGCATTGACGAAGTTTGCAAGCGATGTTCCGGATGCTATTGCAAAGCCAACACGCTTCGTTGCACCGGCACCGACATTGTATGGTCCCATACCGAAGACCTGTCCATGATCCACTGCTGAGCCATTATCGCCATTTGGGTTCGTGGCACGGTTGGTCGTCATGTACAGCCACTTATCAGCCTTGGTCATGTGTGGCGGATAAACCTCGGTGCTCTGGATTGCGACACGGCGGCCTTTGAATCTATTCTCATTCAAAGGAACAACGCCAACCCATGCTGTAGGAGATACGCCCTGATGCAACTCGATCGCATCGAAGGGGAACGGGCTGCCACCGTTCACACCGGGGATGGTATTGGTTGAATCCACCACCACCTGGCCGCGATCCTGCGCATTCGTCGGGTTGACATCCCAATCGAAATATCCACCGGCCATCAAACCGCTGTACGGCGTACCCGTGGTGTTCTGCAGGTCAAGCTGGAAGATGATGAAGTTTGCCAGTCCTGCACTATCCCATGTGACGGAAGTCTGGGTCACCTTTACGCCAAACGGTGTCTCAGCCAGCGTGTCATTATAGGATGTGGTGATGGAGCGGCGGATGCCTGCTGATGCCGAAGAGTCCAGGTTCGACAGGAACTTGAAGTCGGCGTCGAACGCTTCAGGGTTGGCGTTGTTGCGTGACGCATTGGAGACCCTGACGGAGTCCAGACCAATCATAATGCCGCCTTCAAACAAACGCTGGCCTGTGGTGCTGATCGGGTTGAACTGGAAGCCGTTACCGGGGCCGGTACCGACAAATGCATTCAATGATCCGATGTTGCCTTCGTTGGTTACCGAGGCGCGGAATGCCGAGGTCACATGATCGGCAAAGCCCTCAACCACCGGAGGCGTGTTCGTGACAATAGTGAACACTGCATTGCTGACATCGGAGATGGAGGCGTTTGCCTTGTCGGACACACGGACCAAACACGTCGTTGATGGCGTATTCGGTACGAGCCATGCGTAGCTACCGAGTGCGTTCAGCTTCGGATTGGGGCTCGTGGTCACCCGTGCAGGATAACCATTGGATATCACTGTCCAGGTCGAGCCACTGTTTGTTGAGTACTCGATCTTGACCGTATCAACATTATTCTTTACCCAGGTGATCTGGTATGTTTGTCCAATCGTCCATGACTCGCCGCCGTTCGGACTGGTCAGGCCGATGGAGGAGCCACCCGCGCCGGAAATCAGCAACCGGACGGGGACGTTCTTCGGTGTGTTACCGAAATCATTGCTGACGATCTGCAGAACGCCGGTGTAGAGCGCTTCCGGTGTTGTCAGTCCTGCCGTATTAAACGTTACGTCAACAATCGCACTGTCGCCGGGGGCAACCGTGCCGCTGGTCGGGCTTTCGGACAACCATGCCACGTCTTTTGCAATCAGGATGGCGAGGTTGTTGTGTGCATAAGTGTTGTTGTATACAACCTGCAAGCCCACCGTACCGCTCGGGTTTTCAATACCGATGGTCGATGAGTTGACGGTCTGCTGCATATCGAGATACTGATAGACAATGCGTCCATCGGCGTAGAGAATAACCTCGAAGGTATAAGTGCCCGGCGTACCGGTATAATGCGGCACGTTCGTCCACTGGACAATATATCGTCCGTTTGCCGCATCATTATAATAGTGTACCGTGCCCTGTGTTCTCAGGTCAAGGTCGTCCCAGAACGTTGCAAGAACATTGTTCGGCTCTGCTGACGCCGGAATGGCAACATTGGTAAATGTATGGTTGGTAGAGACGACGTCAAAGCTCACCCATCCGTTGGTGACGATCTTGATGGAGTTGTAAGTATTCCCGTAGAATGTCATGGGGAAGGGGAGCGTCTGGATAACGTGTCCGTCATCTGCACTTCCTGACCACTCACCGGTACCGATCGGTGTACCAACAGATGTGATATCCACCCAGTTGAATGTCGGGCCGCCCGGTTCATCGCTGTCAATCCAGCGGTACCCAGCACTGTCGGGGCCACCCTGGCCTGCTGTTTGTGCAGGGCCGTGGTAGTTGTCAACGTCATTCTTGCCGGGGCTCATCGGCCAACCATCACGTCCGAGAGCCGGCGGGTAGAGTTCATCTGCCTGCGGCTGGCGGATATGTGCAGTCATGGAAGGCTGGCCCGGGACATCGGCAATGGCCCATGTCAGCGGTGTCACACCCGTGTTCTTGATAACCAACGGAAGTGTGGCAAGAGTATCAGAGGGCAATGTGGCGAACATCGTATCAGGTACCACGACAATGGTCGGACTTCCGGTCACTGTCAGTGTCAAGCCGACAGTAACGGACGGTTCATCCGGGTCATTGCTCGTGATGGTGACATCTGTTGTATAGTTGCCGGGAGCCAGTCCTGTGGCGTCAAAGTCCACAGAGACGTTCAATGATCCGCTGGCACCAATGGAGCCAGATGTCGGGTTGAGGCTCACCCACGGTGCTGACTCACTGAGCGTGACATTCAGCGCATCTGCCGGTGGCAGCGGCGTGTTGTACACAGTCAGTGATTTTGAACCTGTCTCATTGGACTGGAGTGTATCTGCGACTGATGCCGGGGAGACGTCAATATCTGCAACGCTCTGGGGTGCGTTGAAGAACTGGATCATCTTCGACATCAGGGAGTCTTTCGAGCCGGTCATCTCGGCATTATCATCCAGGCCGCCGAACTCCACGACCATGGCGATGGAGCGTCCGCTGCCGTAGAAGTTATATACTGCCATGGTGTCATTTGCAGGGCTTGATCCCGGTGCGACGAACAGTGTCCGTGCTGCGTTGTTACTGTTTGGATGCAGTTCGTCCATGAAGTTGTTACCGCCGGAATTGGGGAATGACATCCCTGCGAGAATACCGGTGCCTGTGATTGCGGTAACGTCTGCACCGCCATCGGCTCCGTCATTTAAACCAAAGATGGGGCGTATCTGGTAGCCGCCGGTCTCGGGGTCATAGTTGAAGGCGTCTCCACCTTCAAGATAGAGCCTGCCGCCGCCATTGACATAAGCATCAAGTGCCGGGCCTTCCGGATCGGAGGAGCCAATCACATGGTTGTCGCTATAGGTCCCAAGAACAACGAAGATGGCATTATACTGGCTCAGGTTGGAGCCGAAGTAGAAGAGGTCGTCTGATTTGTAATTGCTTACCCCGAGGTTCGTCAAGGATGTAACTATGGCATCACCGCTGTTTGCGAGTGCATCCGATGGTTGCCAGACGAGCACGTCAGGTATTTGTCCGACATAGCCGCCCACAGCTGCACTGGGGTCGCTATACCGGCGAGGATTCAGGCTGTTGAATCCGCGAATCTGATACGAGTACACAAAACCCGGAGGTGGTGTGTCAACATAGGACGTCACGCCTGCGCCAACAGAGTCAATCAATAACCCATTACGCCAGATTTCAGAACCTGCGAAATCATGGATAGGTGTACCGTCCTTCTGTGTCGTCGGGTTCGTCCAGCTCAAGTGGGCCTGCGCTGTGTCCACCGTCGCTGACGGATTGCTCGGTGCGGCTGGATACGGTGACCCGCCTGCATGCCAGGAAGTACCTGTTGCTGAACTCAGGCTGTCGTTGCTTAACAATCTTGTAATAAGGTCATACGAATACAACTGATAGGGTGTTAAGCCTCCTCCTTCTAAAGGAGCACCGCTGTCTGTGTAGGTTGACTCCGGAGGAGACACTTCGGCTATTTGTGCACCATCACGCATGATTCTAACAACATACGGTCCGATGGGGTCACCATTAACAAGTGTCGTCGGATTGGTCCAACGAAGAGAAATGGATGTGGGTGTTGTAAAATCACTATAAGAAGAAACTGCCGATGGAGCATTTGGATCATCAGGATCAGCAAGGAGGAAAGGTGAAACCCATACCATGAGTCGACCGCCCGAAAGGCGACGGTCAGCCCACACAGGATACACTTTGCCATTACGTGCACTGATGCCAATATAATCGCCGGCGTAATTTGCGGAGAAGCCTGTTCCGCTTCCGTCGCCGCTCCATGAAGCATCGCTCACGCGGAAGTCTTCCCAGCTTGTGCCGTCATTGCGTGAAATGGCAACGTACGTATTTGCCTGATCGTTGGACGGAAAGTCACGTGAATCATAGAAAGCAACAACAAGGAATCCTGTTACAGGGTCACACGAAATCCATGGGAACCACTGGTCTTTGCCATTGTTGGCGTCGTCTTGGTTTACACGTACAGCCGTTCCCCAAGTCGCTCCGCCGTCGGTGGATTTTGCCAAGTACACATCGCGCTCTGTTCCAGTGTTAACTCCGGGGACTCCGATATTTGTCCACACAATATAAATGTGTCCGTTTTGCATATTGACTGCCATTGACGGGAAGCTTGCCGTGCGCATATCTTTGCCGCCGAGAAGTCCTCCGCCTGTTGCCTGGCTACGAATTCCTTTGATATTTGTTATTGCACGAACTGCCGGTTGCCAGGTTACTCCACCATCTGTGGATTTGGCAAATCCCAACGTGCTTTCCAGTGAGGGCCAAGAATCGTACACCGCCCAGGTAACGTACACGTCGCCATTTGGTCCCGTAGATATATTCACGCCCTGGTTGTGGCTTCCTGCTGCGATCGCTGTGCTGATTGCTGTTTTGGGAGACCATGTAAGGCCGGCATCTGTCGAGCGGGAGATCATGATTTCGCTGTCAAATGAGCCGCCGAAATCCGTCCATGCAGCATACAGATTGTTGGCATACGGACTTGTCGGGCTGTTATCCACCCACATGTGGTTCTTGTCTGCGAGCGATCCCGGATTCGGGGCAACCTGAACATGTGTCCATGTCGCTCCGTTGTTCGTGGAGTGTGCGGTTCCGTTACCGCCATCATCTGCGATGTAGTTATTATAGAAGCGCCCGTTGAGTCCGATTGCAACAGCCGGATCGCCACTGTTTGGACCGCCTGTACCGTTCACACTGCCCGTCCAGGTAACCCCGCCATCAGAGGAAATGAAACCGCTTGCTCCATAAATGGTGGATACGGGATAATCAGATGAGTTGTTTGAGTTCAGCACAAGCATATCGTTCAGCGGGCTGACGAAAATAGATGCCTCTGATTGAGTTGTGTTCGTTGCATTGGTCACCTGCACATCCGGTGAATCTGTAGGGGGGAGCGCCGAGGAAGAAATGACGCTGGAGTAATGTACAGATGGATTGTCTGCTACTGTCTGTGTTGAAGCCGCTGGTGCAGAAGCAATGCGACTCCATGCCCTGACATCGTATCGCACTTGCGAAAACGAAGAATCAAGCAAAACAAGAGACAGGAGAGCTACCAACAACACATGGTAGATCTTTGTTTCACGCATAGTACCTCCATGAGTGGGACTGGTGAGTTGATTGTGACGAACAAAAAACAAAAGCAATGGAACTGTAACTATGATTATGAACTTAGGAAGGAACGCTTTAACAAAATCAGAGTCGTTAAACTCCAAGATTGACAGAAAATCTCAACCAATATCTGAAATGAAACCGCTAATGTCAATAACTGGTAAAAAAAACCTGAAAGCCGAAACGGCCTTTCATGGAAAACGTCAAGCAAGCAAGGTGATAAATCAGGTTTATTGTGTACAGGATATACAGACGATAGATATTGTCTTTTTTGGGACACAAAAGAGGGTTCTCCGGCTCTGTCGCTGCGTTGAAATTATTTCAACAGGAGTAACTTTGTTGTTAATAGAGCATGGTATCCTGAACCACTAATAGCCTCAAACCTGCAAAAATATGTTCCTCCAGCTACCGGGTCACCCTTATTATTCCGCGAATCCCATACCATTCTATGATCACCTGGACTGTATATGCCTCTTGCCAGCAGCCGTACTTCACGTCCGAGCAGGTCGAAGATTCTCAAGGTAATATCCGATTGTTCCGGCAGAGCGAAGTCAATGGTTGTCGAAGGGTTAAATGGATTTGGATAGTTTTGGGAAAGCATCACTACGCTGGGAAGGCCCTCTGTGTTTTTGACTCCAGAAGCCTGTGCCACTGTAAGAACGGCAGGTACGGTAACGGCAACAGCATCAGGTGCGCCGATATCCGGATGAGTGCCCGAGACAATAATGTTTGTGTTATAGTGAACTCCGGGAGTCAAGCCGTTTGAGTTGAAGGTTACAGCAATATCTCTACTGCTTTGGGGGGGCAGTATCCCGCTTGAAGGAAATTCCGTGAGCCAACCGGTTCCCGGTGCACTCAAGAGTATCGCAAGGCTATCATGCATATACGAGGCGTTATGTACTATCATCAATCCTGTGTCGCCGGCAGGATTTTCAATCCCGATTGTTGCTGAGCTTACTGTTTGTTGCATGCTCAGGTAGGCAAATTCCACATTGCCGGAGGGATTGAGAATGACCTGGAATGAGTACTTGCCTGACGTTCCTGTGGAGTGAGGCGCGTTTGTGTATTGAATAATAAACCGGTTGGTTGTCCCATCGTGATAGTAGTGAACAGCGCCGCTTGTTCGAAGGTCCAGATCATCCCACCAGGGATAGATGGCACTGTTGGGTTCGCTTGCAGAAGGAATCGGACTGTTGGTATGTTCGGTGCTTGTCGAGGTAAGGTTAAAACCGATCCATCCGTTTGTGCACAGTTTCAACGAATCAAATGAATTGCCATAGAAGTTGAAGATGAAAGGAAGGGCGAGATGAGTCTGTCCATCGTCAGCATTTGATGCTCCAGCGCTGCCAATCCATGATTCAGTTGGAATTACTGTGCCGATATTGCTGATGTCCTCCCACTGGAATACAGGCCCCCCCGGCTCGTCGCTGTCTATCCATTCATAACCGAACGGATCCAGACCTCTCTGCCCGCCCGGTTGCAGGTGCCTGGGCTTCTTGTCCCGTGTTCCTTCCGGTAACTGTTGTGTGATGTATTGTTGTTGGCTGTCGGGCTTTCCTGATGCGCGTACCAACGAGGGCAATTCATCGTCTGAGATGCGAAATGCCACGGAGTCGTTTGTTGTATTTGTCAGAGTCAACGTTTTCGTGTTGGTTTGCCCTGCATTAAGTGTATCGTGAAGATCGGCAAGAGACGGCTCAATCACATAGCGGAGAAGGGTTTCTATTGATGAAGTGGAATCCACCGCGACAGAGATGTTTGTGTACATTCGACTCCCATACGGCGATTGAGGATCAATGAAAACATCGTAGCTCCCTTGCGGCAGAGGAACAGAGAGAATACCATCAGCCGGGTCAGTTAAGCCTTCAACAACAGTGGTACCCTCAAAGATCACTTTTGCGTCAACCTGCATGTTTTCAGTATTATTATATGCGTGCAGTTGTAGAGTACCCGTCGGCATCGGCTTCAGGTTGATGTTGCGTGTGACTGTGTCATTCGGAACCATTGTCAGTGTGTCTGTATAGAGGAGGTAACCGAATCTTCTTACCTGTAATGAGAATTGCATAACAGGGGCAAGCGTATCGAAATACGCTGGTACAGTGTAGTATCCGTCCACATCACTTATGGAGTAGTGTTGTTGTTCGGGCTCAACGAAATCCACCCTTGCGCCGCTTAATGGGCTTCCGTTTCCTGTAATCCGCCCCCTGGCGAAACCGGCAGCAAGGGGAAGGCTCAGATATGCAGCCTCAAGGTCTATCAGCCCGTGTCCGTAGGTATTGTCTTCACCCGGTGTTCCCAGTTCAGCGGCAGTGTTCATGAGAATGTATTTGATTTCGGTTCCAGTCATAAACGGTGCGGCTTGCCGCAACAACGCAATTGAGCCTGCAATATGCGGCGAAGCCATCGAAGTGCCGTCCAAAACACGGTAACTGTTGATCCCGGCGGCCGAGCGCACGCCGACTCCTGGCGCAACGACTTCCGGTTTTATTCGAAGTGAATCAGGGCCAACGCACACCGACGGGCCGCGGCTACTGAAGTTTGCAATCGGATATCCCGAAGCATTTCCATTGATTGCGCCGACGGAAAAAAAGTTGGTTCCTGTTGTGAGGCGGTTCTTTGGGGGAGTGATGGTGGACGGCCCTGGGCCGAAATTCCCCGCCGAGAATACAACAGCGATTCCCAGCGCTTCGAGCGCATCAACGGCGGAATAATAACCGGAGGCGCCTGTACATTCCGTACCTGACACATTCGGATCGTACCAGGAACAGTTGATAACGTCAGGAACGTCATCCATGGTGTTGACGTTGCTGTCCGGATTTGCCGCCCACTGGAATGCTGCCAATGAGTGAGACGTGTGCGGCAATTGGGTGAGAGTTTTGGCCGCTATCCAATGTGCTCCGGGTGCAACGCCGAGTGTATCACCGATAGATTCGTACAGTCCGCACATGATGCCCATCGTATGTGTCCCATGTTGGGTATTGCCGTCACCATCAATGGGGAAAATAGTGTTCGTTTCGGGATCGAACCATGCCCAGCCGGGCTGAACGCCGGGGACGGTTCCCCGCCAACGTGCATTAAGCGACTGATTGTTTCCTTCAACACCCGTGTCGATATTCATGACGAGACGCCCGGCTCCAGTGTATCCGAGTCCCCACAGTTTATCTGCATGTATCACACGCAGGCCCGGTTCGGCGCTTTGCGGGTGCGATTCACCTTCGGATGCTGTTACAGGAAGTTCGCGCTCAAGATATCCGTCGTAAAATACAGTCTCCACTTCCGGCATTGCGGCAATTTGCCGTAGTGTATTTGGCGTTGATTGGACGACGAGCATATTACGAATCCAAAAACTTCTCTGGATTGTAAGCGTGCCATCGGCAAAGTAACGATTGAGGTTTTGTCTGAAGGCGGGTTGTGTACGGTTGACAAGCGTCTGAAGGGCGTCAAGGATTGACAAATACCTGACATGCACTGGAATCCTGCCTGCAGGAAAGGAGGTTCTCAACCTCACCTCTGCTTTTTCCAAATCTACCTGATCTTTCAAGTAGATAAGAACCTGGATTTTTTCCATTGCTGCTGTCGTCCGCAGCTTCTCCTCCAGCAGTTTCTCGAGTTGGCCAGCAACGCTGGTATTGGATATGACGACACAGAAAAGGAGAGTGGCCAGGCCGCCATTAAGACGTCTCATCAAGGTGGTACTCATTCCTTGGTGTGCAGAGGGGGTAAGAGGTGATAATGTCCTTCGACCACTTGTCCTGAAAGTGGTTATGAACAATTGCAGGTACTGTAATAATCCAGCATTACCAGAATACTAATACAGAATCCTGCGATTAAGGCAACACGCCGTTAAAAAGTGTTATTTCAAGAAAGTCATCACCTTTGAATCAGACAACAACTTCCCGGCGGAAGTTTCGAGAATCATTCTGTAAATGTATATCCCGCTTGACAGCAGTTTACCGTTTCTTGTTGTGCCATCCCAAGAGATGGAGTGCGTACTCGCGGATTGATGCTCGTCAATTAATGTTGCGAGGTCGCGACCGAGAATATCATACACCCGGAGTGACACACGTCCAGCTTCCGGAAGATAATAACGAATGGTTGTGGACGGGTTGAAAGGATTGGGATAGTTTTGTCCGAGAGTAAATTTATCCGGCAGTGTAGTATTGTCTTCGGCACTGTTGGCAAGGAGGTAGGTGATTGCCGCCTGCGCATTAAGTATTCCCCAACCCATCAGGTTATCCGGGTTTGCCGCATTACTGGCAGTTGCCTTCAATGCGTTCGCAACCTCCATCGGAGTTGCAGAAGGAGCAGCATGAAGAACCAGTGCTGCCACGCCGGCGGCCAGAGGACATGAGAATGATGTTGCTGATGAAGTGGTGTAGCCGTTGGGGTTAGTCGAACTGGCAACAACAACGCTCGAGCCTTTTGCCATGATGTCGGGTTTGATACGGGGCGGGTTGCTTGTAGTCGGGCCGACCGAACTGAAACTGACACGAACTCCTGTTGAGCTTACGGCACCTACTGCGAGTACGCTATCGCCGTCCGCAGGGGCACCCAGCGTATTGTGGCTGGGGTTGTTGCCCGCGTTTCCCGCGGAGTTCACGACGATGATGCCGCGTCCGACAGCCATATCTGCTGCACGCGTGATCACTGTGGTGTTTCCATCCATATCAGCCCAGGTCCAGCTTGGATAGGGTGAATCGTAACCAAGATAGCCTAGTGAAGTGCTGGTGACATCAACACCAATGCTGTCTGCCCACTCAATTGCAGCAACCCAGTTGTCTTCCTCAATGGGTGTTTCGCTGCTGTCGTTTTCCGTTCGTGCAAGGATGTATGTTGCTCCGAATGCCGGTCCGATCAAAAAACCGGGCGAGTGTCCACCGATGGTGGACAGTGTGTTCACTCCGTGCGATCCGAACGCACTGCTCGGGTTGTTCGGTACAACGCTGACTTTATGGTCCACAAAATCATATGTGGCAAGAATATCCATGGTAGCAAACGTCTCGTGGTTCGGCAGACGGAAACCATTGTCAAATACCCCCACCACCACATCTTGAGCATAATTTCCTGTGTTGTGAACGGCGGGAACATTGATCTGCTGAACCTGGTTGAGGGATGATCCGTAGTTGAAATCATTCACCGAGGCAGGAGAGGGCGAGACCTGTTCTTTTGGAGTTTCAGCTGTTTCCACCTCTGAATTATCTCTTGCAAAGCGGGCGACAAGGTCAATATGGTCGACAAAGGGAAGCGTAACAAGAAATTGAATTTGCTGTCGTGTTGCCTCGATGCTGACAGCATTGAACCATTTTGATCGCTGACGCACTCTACCTACTTGTGCGGCTACACTCGTAACATATTCTTCGTAAAGAGGAAGGTCTCCAAGGTCCACGACATTTTCTGAAGTTCGTACTTTAAGCCGTCGTTGCAATGAGCGTGCCGAGATCAATGTCTGTGGCTGGCTTTGCAACAATGCAGAAGAGGCTCCTTTGTCCGTAAAGAATACCCACGCAACGATTCTCTCATCAGCAGCGGCATACGCCAGCGTCTGTGCCAGCTTCGGGTCAATTCTCCCTTTGCTGTACGCATTTGACAGGCAAAGGAAGGAAATGAAAAGAATGCAAAAACTCATGTACGGTTTCATTGTACACTCCATCGGCGTTCGGGTATTGTTGCAGGTTGAAATACACTAAATGATACGAA
>CAZWIN010000034.1:0-14889 GCA_964633855.1 uncultured Chitinophagales bacterium | reverse complement strand
CCCAGCTTTGACGCCTGTTCACGGGGATTCACCAGCACGTTAAAAGGAATCGGTTTATCCATTGCCACTTCGTCGGTTGGCCTGTCGGGTAAGGAGACTTCAAGCGCCGCTTTGCGTGTGTTGGCGGATTCCGTGAACTTGAACTGGCTCAGGCGCGCCTGTCCGCTCGGGTCTTTGAAGAACCGGTTGATCTGACGTGGAAGATTTACCACCTCAAGGCTGAATGTGTTATTTGCGCCGCTGAACAATTCGAGCGTCAGGCCGAATGTTGCGGATTTGCCGAGGTCAACTTCCTGCGAAAACTGCTCTGACTGCACAACTACCCGGTTGACGCTCGCATCCTTTTGGAGGTACACTTTCATTGTGCGTGATGTGCCGTTGCCATATATGAGGCTGACGGTGACGACATCGAGATCCTGCAGCAGTGTGAAGTCCAGTTCCTTCGGTTCACCGTAACGGAGTTCCGGGACTTTTGCTTCGAACGGCTGGCTGATGATTGCGCCCTGGTCGTTCAGGATGGAGACATAGACATTGTTGATGACTTCCGGCTGGAGAGAGCGGAAGAGAGCCTCATCTATATTCAGGAGCTTCTGAAACTCAGAGCCGCCGCCTGAGGTGTTCACGAGACGGACACGGACGTGGTTTCCGCCTTCACGGGTTTTATACTTCATTGCACGCGCAACTGAAACGTATTGCGCCTCGAACAGGACGGCGAGCAACGACTGCTGGTAGTTCACTTCAGCGTCGGCAAAGATACTGCGCTGCCGATCCAGCTCAGCCTGGGAAATAAGCCCCTTGTTGAACAGCTCCTTCTGGCGGTCATAATCCCTGCGGGAAGTTTCATAGACTTCCTTTGCACGCTTCAGCCCGAGCAGGCGGTATTTATCATCGCGCTGGTTGTAGTTTACCTGTGCGGATGATTCTACTGCAAGGAAGAGACAAAGAAGCAGGAAGAACCGGAAAGTCACTTGCTGCCGCCTTCCCGTTTAATCATCATTCTTGGCTGGGGACGGGAGAACGAGACGGTGTGTTCCTTTTCACCGCGGCGCAGTTTCCATTCGACGTTTCGGCCGACAGCAATAGCGTCAAATGCTTCGTTGTATTCGCGGAGAGAGGCGCAGTGTTTGCCGTTGATTGCCAATATGGCGTCGCCTTTTTTTACATCCAGTTTCCCGACTGCGTTCTCGCCGGGAAGGACGTCGTCGATCAGAATGTCCTTGCCCTTCATTTTCAACATCACTCCCACGGCCGGGAACATTGCCGTGTTATCATCATCCCCGCCGCGCATCACTTTCATCTGCAAGGAGGGAAGATCTTTCGGGTCGCCCTTCTTCAGGGAAACCAGGCGCATCTCACCGTTACGCTTGATACCCATCTTGAATTCATCACCGACGCTAAGTCCGTTGTAGGTTGATTCGAGATCCTTCACACCGGCAACACGCTTGCCGTTTGCCATCACGATGATGTCGTTCTCCTGAAGATCAATACTCTTGTATGCCGCGGGACGTTTTTCGGAGGGCATGACGTTCAGGACTTTGATGGCGCCTTCTTCCATCATTACTGCAGCGCCGAGTTCCTTGATGAGGAACGGATGTTCTGTGACAGTCTCGAATGTTTGTCCGCCTTCCTTTCGGATGATCTTCGTTTGGGCAAAAGCCGGCAGCTCAATAAACACAAGAGCGGATAACAACATGATCGGGAATATGTAGTTCATACTGCACCTCCGTGAGAGTGAATTCTTCGATAGGATATCTCACGTCAAGATATGCGAATGGTTGCGGGAATGGTAGTTAAACAATGTGAGAGAGTGTTAAGAAATGTAAAGAAGGAGGAAATTCTGCCTTTCAACTCGTACATTACACCATGCGATTAAGTACGCGAACAATACTTGTGCTCGTTCTGGTGGTGACAGTGTGTCTCCTCGGAATTATGGGTGTACAGATGTATCTGCTGAAGAACGCGTACGACCAAAAGGAAGAAGCGTTCAAACAATCTGTTGCTGCGGCACTGGCAGCGGTGAATGACGGGCTTGAAACGGGTGAGGCTGTGACGCGCATTTTCAAAGTTGCAACAGTGGACAGCGGAGAGCATCAGGCGCATGCAATGGTTGCCGTGGAGAGCGAAACCGTGAACGACAGCATCTCCACCCGCATGGTTGTGAAGCGAATACCCGGACAAGGGAGGCAAGCGCCGCTACGGGTAAGCGGCAATATGTTATCGTACTCCGTCGGGTCGCCGCAGCATGTTGCGATCCATGTCTTTGACATGCTCGGCCGTCAGGATACGACAGTGGTTGATACGTTCCGCGGGCCGGGCGAATACAATGTGAAACTCAGCTCGGACAAGTACTCCAAAGGCGAATATTTCTACAAATACTCCAGCGACAGCGCTTCGTTTGTTATGCAGGTAATGCAGGGCTCGCCGGGCGGAATCATACGCGAGGATATTATCGGCGACCGCCGGGAGAAGACAGTCCGCAAGATATTTGATCAGCTCATCCTTGCCGATACGCTGCCGATTGAGAAGCGTGTTTCCCCCGTGAGGCTCGACTCGCTGTTGAAGATGAACCTTCAGGAATCGGGTATTGACCTGCCGTATGTGTACGGCATCCTTGCGGTAAAGCAGGATTCATTGCGCATGGCATCATCGAATGAATATACCGGAGCACTTCGCACATCGGAGTTCAGAGCGCGTTTATTCCCCGCCGACTTCTTCGCCCCGAGAAACGAGCTTGTGCTGTACTTTCCCGACAGGGAGATGTTTCTGTTGCGCAGCATGTCGCCACTGCTCGGGGCAACAGTTCTTTTCATGGCGGGAATTGTGTTCGCATTCTCTTATTCGCTCCGGACAATTTTCAAACAGAAGAACATATCCGATGCTTTGATTGAGTTCATCAATAATATGACGCACGAGTTCAAGACGCCGATATCAACCATTGCGCTTGCAAGCGAGGCGATTGCACGTCCGGACATTCTCCAGAACGGCGACAAGGTTCTCCGCTACAACGAAATCATCCACGATGAAAACGCACGGATGAAACAGCAGGTGGAGAAAATATTGCAGATGGCAGTGCTGGAAGAAGGGGATTATGAATTGCATCTTGTGCCGCTGGACGCGCATGAGGTGATACGCAAGGCGGTGGAAAGCATTGCCCTGCAGGTGGAGCGGAAGGGTGGACAAATTTCTTGCAGATTGGATGCAAAAGCGAGCATTGTAAATGCAGACGCTGTACATATGGCGAACATCATTCACAATTTATTGGATAATGCCAACAAGTATTCTCCCGGTGAGCCACGGATTGAGATTTCCACCGCGAATACGGATGGGCTGTTGCGCATACAAGTTCAGGATAACGGCATCGGCATGAATGAGGATGACGCACGAAGGGCATTTGACAAATACTTCCGTGTTGCGACGGGAAACCAACACGACGTAAAGGGATTCGGGCTTGGCTTGAGTTACGTGAAGCTGATGGTGGAAGCTCACAAGGGGAGTATAAGACTGAAGAGTGCGCCGGGTGCAGGGACCACGGTTGAGTTGTACTTCCCCGTGGCAGTAAACGGTGAGGTAATCCCCGTATGAGCCGACAGAAGATTCTCCTGCTTGAAGACGATACCAATCTTGCATTCATTCTTAAAGAACATCTTGAGCTAAACAGCTTTGCGGTGACGCATTGCGTAAACGGCATCGAAGGACTGGCAGCGCATGGCAAACAGCGGTTCGCCCTCGCTTTGGTGGATATTATGATGCCAAAGAAAGACGGATTCACGTTCGCACGTGAGCTGAGGCAGCACGACCAGACGACACCACTGATTTTCCTGACGGCGAAATCGCTGAGGGAGGACAAGATTGAAGGCTTCAAGATAGGGTGCGATGATTATGTGACGAAGCCGTTCAGCATGGAGGAACTACTGCTGAGGATTCATGCCGTACTCAAACGGGGCACTTCGCCTGCAAGCCCGGCGGAAACGCCCTCCCGCTTTCAGATAGGGAAGTACGAGTTTGATTATGACCGTCAGATGTTGCGGATCAAAGATAAACAACAGAAGTTGACGACAAAGGAAGCTGATCTTCTCCGGTTATTGTGCCTCAATAAAAACCGGACACTTGAGCGCGACGTTGCGCTCAAAACCATCTGGCAGGATGACAGCTACTTTACCGGCAGGAGTATGGACGTGTTTGTTTCCCGTCTCCGGAAGTATTTCAATGAAGATTCCGGTGTGGAGATTATTAATGTGCACGGTAAGGGGTTTAAGTTGGTGGTAGGAGATAAATAAAAGGGTAATATTGTCCAGGCCAGATAAGCAGGAGAGACTTATGACTTACATCCTATTGTCCAACCAGAGGAGAAACCCTGTGCCTAAAATCGTCCAGAACCATTTCGTGTTGGCTGTTCACGATATTCAGGCTTCCGCAGAATTCTTTGAGAAGCTCGGGTTCAAAATAGTGATGGAGCCCCATGGCTGGATATTCGTGCAGCGGGATAATTGCATGATTATGATAGGAGATTGTCGCGACGCTTTGCATCCGAGTGCACTAGGCGACCATAATTACTTCGGGTATCTGCGTGTGGATGATGTGGACAGCTACTACAGAGAAGCACAGGCGAATGGCGCCAAGATTCACTCACGCATTGAGACCAAGCCGTGGGGAATGCGCGAGTTTTCGGTGATGTCTCCTGAAGGCCACAGGATGGTGATCGGGCAATGGATGGGGGAAGAATGAAGGCAAAGACAACGACCAGGTTAAAAGACGGTGACCTGTGCAAGGTTATCGGAGGAACTCATGCCGGGAAGTCCGGTACAGTGAGAGATATCAACACGAGTAAGACCGGCCACATAACGATTACCGTTGTGCAAAGGAACGGAGAGCGCTTCAAAACGCTCGGCAAAAATGTAGTTGTGTTGACGGGTGGCAGAGGGTAAAATTCTACAAACTGACTATTTTGTCATCCCTTCCCGCCAATTTTTCACACCAATCTGAAAACTTAGCAGCCTGACCTGACGAAACCGTCAGGATTGCAGGAGTCCGCTTTTCCCTTCCTTCCCAAACCAATCTATTTTCAGCCAATTTTCTAACTGGCACACCGATTGAATGATCGGAATGCAGAACATACAACCACAAGAGAAAAATCCAAAGGAGACATAACAATGTTCGTTCGAGTTCATCGTTACCCGACAGTCCCGGTTGCATCAGTACTCAACGTTGCCCCGGTATTTGACAGATTGTTTGATGACATTGCCGGAACCTCACGAAAAACATTCTCGCGTCACTATCCGGCACTTGATGTCGTTGAGAACGACAATGAGTACATGTTGATTGCAGAATTACCCGGCGTTGCAAAGGAGGATGTGAAAATTTCGCTGCACGAAGATACGCTGACCATCAGCGGAGACCGGAAAGCAGCGTCGTTGCCCGAGAATTCCGTAAGCCTCCGGACTGAAACAGCGAATGGTGAATTCAGCCGCTCAGTGACATTCCCGGGGGCGATTCAATCGGAGAAAATCTCCGCCGAACTGAAGAACGGCATTCTTACGGTAGTACTTCCAAAGACGGAAGAAGTTCGTCCACGCGAGATCTCTATCCGCTAACGGAGGGAAGTATGAACAGGTCGACGGCTCTTACGACAATGCAAAAGAACGGCGGCGTTCCCGTGAAGCGGTGGGACAAAACGGTAACGCCGTCCGCCGACATACTCGAAACCCCTGAAGCATATCTCGTGTTGATTGACCTTCCGGGAGCGCAAAAGGAGTCCATCAGTGTCGGCATTGAGAAAAGCATGCTGAACGTAAGTGCGCCGGTGCAACGGGTGCACAGGGAACAAGGGGTCGCTCTGTTGAGCGAGCTGGATTCAACACGGTACCAGAGGTCGTTTGTGCTTGGTGAAGGTGTGGATACCGGACACATTGATGCCTGGTTCGAGAATGGCGTGCTGATGCTGAAGTTATCCAAACACGAGCAAATGAAACCGAAAGAAATTCCAATTCGGTAACACACAACAAAAACAAAATCATCAACAATACAATTATTCAAGGAGGAAACTACCATGTCACTTATTCGATGGAACCCTGTACGGGATCTTTCATCGCTACCTTCCGATATGGTAAGCATGCGGAAGGAGATCAACAGAATGTTTGACGGCTTCTTCGGAGGCGGAGTGCAGGATGACGGCACGCTGTTCCCCTCACTCTGGACGCCCGAAGTGGATATCGTTGAGCACGAAAATGAATTCAGCGTGAAGGTCGAGCTTCCCGGAGTCAGCAAGGATGATGTGAAGATCACCATGCAGGAGAATATCCTGACGATCCGCGGCGAGAAAAAGGAAGAGAAGGAGAGCAAAGACCGGACGTATTACCGCTCCGAGCGGTCATACGGAACATTCCAGCGCTCGTTCACGCTCCCGACCATCGTGAAGAACGATAAGATCGAAGCGACGTACAAAGATGGCGTGCTGAATATTGTTTTGCCGAAAGCCGAGGAAGTAAAGCCGAAGCAGATTGAAGTAAAAGTGAAGTAAGCGGCATTACATCTGATTTCCCCTGAGGCGGCAAGCGGCCTTGTGCCCTGCCGCCTTGTTTTTTTTTGAAACTGTTTTGTATCATTAATCGTTGATATCTTTAGTAGAGCGGTCATACTGGCTGTCCTACACAATGTTGCATCCCGAAAGGTAATTCCATGACAAAACCTAATGTTCCCCAGGCGTTGCCCGTATTGCCGCTCAGGAACTCCGTCTTTTTCCCACGCCAGGTGATGCCGCTTTCTGTCGGAAGAGAGAGCAGCATCAAAGTGGTGGATGAGGCACTCAAAGACGAAGGGCTGGTGGTAATCGTTGCCCAGACGGACGGTTCCATCGAGAAGCCGGCGGAAACGGATATTCACTGGGTCGGAACGCTCGCCAAAATCCTGAAGACATTCACACTTGCCGATGGAACGCGGAGCGTGCTTGTGCAGGGAATACACCGTGTCCAGTTGCTTTCCATCCTTCATGCAGATCCGTACATCAAAGCGGTCGTGAGAGAAACGGAGGAACATCCTGCGAGTGGTGAAGAAATTGATGCGATGGCTCTGAACCTGAAGAGCCTCTTCAAAAAGGCAGTTGAGCTTTCACCCAACCTTACCGACGAACAGTTGACAATTGTGCTCAATATGGAACAGCCGGATGCCACGGCAGATGTTATTACTTCGATGATTCAGGCGAGCGTGCAGGAGAAGCAGGAGATTCTTGAAACGCTGGACATGCGTCAACGGATTGAGAAAGTAACACTTATACTTACCAAACTCATCCAGAAACTTGAACTGAGCAGCAAGATTCAGTCGGAAGTGCAGGATGGGATCAGCAAAGCACAGCGGGAGTATTTCTTACGTGAGCAGATGAAGGCAATCAAGAAGGAGCTGGGCGAAGATGAGGACAAAGTTGACCTTGCCGAGCTGAGAAAGAAAATTGATGCAGCGAAGCTACCTGAGGAAACTCTGAAGGTAGCGAACAAGGAACATCAGCGGCTTTCGCAGATGAATCCCGCTTCGGCGGAATATACTGTTGCCCGCACGTATCTTGAATGGATTCTCGACCTCCCGTGGAGCGTCTCGACGGACGACAATCTAGAGATCCCCTCGGCAAAGGAAGTGCTTGAGCACGACCACTACGGCCTGGACAAGGTGAAGAAGAGAATTCTGGAATACCTCTCAGTGCGGAAACTCAAGAACGACATGCGCGGCCCGATACTTTGCTTTGTCGGTCCGCCCGGAGTCGGTAAGACTTCGCTTGGGCGTTCGATAGCAAGCGCATTGGGAAGGAAGTTCGTCCGTATTTCCCTCGGCGGAGTTCATGACGAGGCGGAAATCCGCGGGCACCGCCGGACATATATCGGCGCGTTGCCGGGAAGAATCATACAGGGATTGAAAAAGGCCGGCTCGAACAATCCGATCTTCATGCTGGATGAAGTGGACAAGCTGGGCACTGATTTCCGGGGCGACCCGTCTTCGGCACTGCTTGAAGTGCTGGATCCGGAACAGAACTTCTCGTTCAGTGACCATTACCTTGAGATTCCGTTTGACCTCTCGAAGGTGATGTTCATTGCGACGGCGAACATGATCGAGCCGATACCGGCGCCATTGCGTGACCGCATGGAGATTATTGAGATTCCGAGCTACATCGAGGACGAGAAGCTTCATATCGCGAAGCGGTTCCTGCTTCCGAAGCAGATTGCAGAGCACGGCCTGAAAGAACAGCAGCTTGAGATTGAAGATGATGCCGTCCGTGCTACCATTGCAGGATATACGCGGGAAGCGGGAGTACGAAATCTTGAGCGCCAGATTGCTACTGTCGCAAGAGGAGTAGCGCGTGAAGTTGCAGAAGGAACAACCAAGAATGCAGTTGTGAAGAAGGATGATCTGCGCAAGTATCTTGGCCAGCAGAAATTCTTCTCTGATGTTGCGGAACGGCTTAACCGTCCCGGGATTGCTGTGGGATTGGCGTGGACTCCAGTTGGCGGGGATATTCTCTTCATCGAAGCAACGAAGATGAAGGGGAAGGGGAACCTGATCATTACCGGACAACTCGGCGACGTGATGAAGGAATCGGCGCAGGCGGCATTGAGCTTCATTGCATCGAACGCGACAAAACTTGGCGTACCGCGTGATTTCCGTTCAAAGTTGGATATTCACATTCACGTTCCTGCGGGAGCAATTCCGAAAGACGGCCCATCGGCAGGCATAACAATGCTAACGGCATTGACTTCGCTTCTCAGTAATCGTCGTGTAAGAAATGATCTCGCAATGACGGGGGAGATCACCTTGCGCGGATCGGTGCTTCCGATTGGCGGGGTGAAGGAGAAGGTTCTGGCAGCCCACAGAGCTGGTATCAAAACTGTTATTCTCCCCGAGCGCAATCGCTTTGACTTGGAGGAAATCCCACAGTCAGTGTTGGGCGGAGCAAGTGCTATTCAATTCCACTTTGTTAAGGAAATGAATGATGTCCTTGAACTTGCCTTAATGCCCAAGGAAAAGGGTGCAGAAGGGACTGAAGATGAGTACGATTTGGAGCAGGTTACGGTGAACTAGGCTGAAATCAATTCGCGATGTTTGAAAAAAGTAGCCCTACGCGGACAGTGTAGGGCTTTTGTTTGAACAACTATTGTATTAAACAAACTACTTCAACAGAACAAACTTCTTCGTCGCTGTGTAGGTGCCTGCGCTTAGTCTGTAGAGATACACTCCGCTCGCCAACCTGTTAGCATCAAGTATCGTGGTATGCTCACCTGCCAACAGATGTTCATCAACGAGTAATAGAACTTCCCTCCCCAACACATCGAAGATCTTTAATGTTACACGTTCATCAACGGCAATCGAATACCTGATTGTTGTTGAAGGATTAAACGGATTGGGGAAGTTCTGTTCAAGTTTGTACACTGCCGGAGTTGAGTTCAGTGCTTTCTTTGGCCCAAGTGCAAGTTGCTGGGATGCAGAGGAACCTGGATAATTCTGCAGTTGTAGCCCTGCCATAAACCTCTCACCGCTTTCAGGGTACCGGTTATCCAGCAGGGATTTCAATGTTGTCGCCATTGCAATATCCTTGTTGGAATATAATGCGTGAATGAATTTCCCGTACAATGCGGCACATTCTACTGCTGTGTTTGGATACTGCTGCATATTCGATTGAAATGCAGTCTGCGCCTCTAAGGAAGATCCTTCATGGAGCAACAGGTGAGGCAGCACGGTCTTCAACTGTCGCATCAGACCTGGTTGAGCACTTATCAGCGTTCCCACATACTGTGCAAGCCGCTCCTGCGGCAGCTTATGCGAGAGCGCTACAAGAAGATAGGTCGCCCACTTCTTCACACGGACCTCGACATTCCCGCTTGTCAGTATTGATTTTATGTCTTGTAGAGCCTCAGCATATTCACCCTCCGCCCTGTGCTGCATCGCTTCACGCAGGAGGTCTCCTCCGGGATTACTCAAAGGTGAGTCAGTATCATTGCCAGGTGTGCTGGACATGCCCGGATTTGGATCTGTCGTGAGCCAAGGTGTGGCGTCAATCGAAGATTCATCATCAACAAGCATCCTTCCGTATGGGTCAAACTTTGATCCCCAGTAGTTTTTTTTCCGCCAACACTACGCTCGCTCCTGTTGCTACAACAAGAACGCCATCACTATTCGTGAACGTATTCTGACCTCCGACATCACCAACGGCTCCTGAAAAGAGGCCTAGTACAGCGTTCGATCCGTTTGAGCACGCGACCACATACTGACCGCCTACAAACTTGTTGTTCCCACCATTGAGAACATCTTCCAACAACGGCGAACTTGCATTCGAGCAATAAAGAGCATATTGCCCGTTGTACACCCTCGTTCTCAAAATCTTCGGCGAGGAGCCATTGAGGAAAATCCCAGTCGCACCTGTGCTCGAATAGATCGTATCCGTATCCATGAGAGTGTTGGACTGGTTGCTGATGGAGACTCCAGAGCCGGTGATAGTATTGAACCTGCAATTTTTGATCTCGCGGTACATATCCCCGGTCGCATTGACAACCTCAACACCGATAATCGAGTTATCGAAGACTGTACTTGCCAGCCTGAGCGTAGATTTTGATTGAATGCTTATTGCTGTCTTGGTATTGGAGAATCGCGCATACTCGATAGTGTCATTGCGGACATTAGTACCGGTGAAAACGAGGCCATCCCAAGTACCGCTGCCGGTACGCTCGAAGACCACTGGGTTTGTGTACGAGCCTCCTTTTGCCTCGAACTCGCCGCTAATGTTCATGCTCGCACCATCGCCGAACCGGAACTTGCTCCCGGGTTTGGCTTCTACCGTTCCATAGATGGTCGCGACTACGTTGTTGCCGAGTTCGAGGGTGCCGCCTTTTGTTTCACCTGGATTCGGAGACAGTAGATATAGTTTTGCGTTCCCCTCGACCACAAGCGTTGCCCCTTGTGCAACGACTAATTTACCGGGGCCACGAAGCGCGTTGGTACCATCTCTAAATTCTCCCAAAAGATAAGTCACTGATCCCGATTTGAGAACGAGGGACCTCCCAGTTACTAGTGTTGTGGCCCCGACAAGCCAGTTAGTATCAGTGAATTGGTAGTTTTCGGTGAGATCACCGCGAATACCCAAGGCTACCCTGCGAAATGTTGCCTTGTTAGCATTCTCTCCACTTTGCGTTTTCCAAACCGAAACCACACTCCCCATAGCCGCACTAACAACGGGAGCTGAGCCAAGTATACCCGGTGTATTAATCTGTGTGTTACCTGCAATACCGTTCATAAAGACAAATGAGCTTGAAGTCAGCGCGTAGGTTACAACTCTCCGATATGGAGTAAAGAAATCTGACCCTTCAAAAATTCCGACACTTGGAGGCTTCCAGGGTGAAGGGGCATTACCTCCTTCAACCCCATTATTTATTTCGCTAAACCCAATCCAATTCCCGCCAGTTAAAGGTCTGCGGATATTGTATAATCGTTTAGCGTCATTGTCATATGCCCATGTGATCGCATGCAGGTCGTTTCCTGCGATTGCCATTGTCCCCGCACTCAGTCCGACAAAACCTTGTGGTTGTGTCCAAGCAGTCCCCCCTTGAATCTTGATGCTGTAGAAACCATTTGTTGTAAGTACATGTGCACTATCCGATCCACCAATAACAGACGGACGATTGTAGGACAGTGGGGCATCAGAGACATCAACAGGAAGATTGGCCCATTCATCTGGTTGACGTGTTCTTAGGTGATACTTCACACCGCCCCCGATACCAGAACTTCCATACGCGATATGAACACCTGATAAATCCTCATAGGCGTCAATACATTCAACACTCCCAAATGTGTTTTGAAAACTGTGAAGGTTCCAAGTCACACCAATGTCAGTACTGCGATAGAGCTCAATGGTATTCCCATTCTTCAGTACTATGTGTTGCCTGCCAGCATAAGCAGTAACCGAGGGCAAATCGGAACCAGTGGGGAACTGATCATATGAACGAATAATCCCGCCGCTATTGTCGAAGAGATAATACTCTACGCGGTTGTTTTTAACCGTTGCGTAGTGGTGGCCGTAGCCATCCGAGGCCATACTGCTCTTGTAGTAGTTGGGCGATTCCTCTAGCACTACACTTGTGTACTTAACAGCCTGGAGATAGCCGTCTAGGGATGGCGGCTGGGATGCTGCCAAGGTTGATACCGCAAGGCAAGCAACTATGATGCCAATTGCTTTCATAGAGGTTCTCCTTTGACTCGTAATTGGTAGGTGAGCTTTGTACTGCAATCTAAAAACAACGCAAGGATACGGTCGTCGTTCTCATTTCATAAGCAATAACTTGATCACTTGAACTCCTGATCTGCTCCTCAGGATGCAAAAATATATCCCGCTTGAGGCGGTTTCATTGCGCGCTGTGGTCCCATTCCATCGAACAACATGCATACCAGCTTCCTGTTCGATGTGTACAAGAGAAATCACTTGTTCTCCGTTAATGTCATAGATATCTAGCTCAACGAGACTACGGTTTGGAATCTCGTACCGAATAGTCGTCTCTGAATTAAAAGGGTTCGGATAGTTTGCTAAAATGCGAGCGGTTTGAGGTACGTCTGCGGGTGGCTCATCGGCATCCGTAAAAAGGCTGTCCAATTCATACACTTCCGTATGAGTAAAAAGCCCAGTACCATCATTGTAGAATCTGCTGATCAGCAACTCATTGACACCATCTTTGTTGACATCCACGCCCGACATACTGTGCAGCGAAGAGACTTGTCTGTGGTAGAAAAGCTCGTAGGTGTGTTGCGCTGTTCCCTTAATAATCACCACACCCCCGCCGAATGAGATCAGAAGCTCCTTCTGCCCATCATTATCCATATCCACTGTCTGATAAAGGTCGACAAAGAAGAACCCCACAGGGAAGAGGTTGAACTCGAACACCGGCTGGTATATATTGTCCCCTGTTCGCTCATACGCGTATGCTCGCAAATGTACCAGCCCGTCACTTTCAGCCTGATTCCCACCGACGAAGAACTCCTCAATCCCGTTCCCGTCAACATCACCTGCTGCAACTCTTGCCGCTACGGAGAGAGAGTCCTGCCAGACCACCTCAAAACTATCCCCCTGCATATGCTCTACAACGTATACATTCCCTCCGAAAGAAGAGGTGACAAATTCTCCCTTTCCATCTCCATCAAAATCGCCGGGAGCAAGACTACCGGTACAATTGTTACCAAGGCACCCTGGAGGTAACTGCCTGCCCCAAACAGGCGTCAGATTGTTGATAGCGCTATCGTACCGTGCAACATACGTCTTGTTCAAATTGCCTGGAGGGGGCCGAGACGTATCTTGTTCACTTCCTCTATAGAGTAACTCCCGATTTCCATCATTATCAATGTCATAAAGCTCATTCGGAATTCCGGTAGCATCATAAAACCATTGTCGGAAACTAAAGAGATGCTGCTGATTGAGCGAATTGGAAGCATTCTGTTGAAAGACATAGAGTGTATCTCCATTACGGGCTAACACATCAACTAAGTTGTTATGATTCAAATCGGCAATATTGTGAACCCTTCCTATAACAATTGGGTATTCAAATCGCAGAGACCATGAGGTGTCCGTAAGTGTCTCGTACACTCGAGTGCCTCCATCAACTTGGTCCGTATATAGGCCGTAAACCTCGGTTCTGCCATTGCTATCCAAGTCGTCAGATTGAAGGGAATAGCCCCATCCTCCTGTAACTGGTATGCTATTCAAGTAAGTGTACTTAGAAAGGTACAGGCTAGTGTCTAAGGTGTTGAGATCAACGGTAAGCGTCGGAAGCTCCAAGTATGTTGGCTGTCGTGGAGTCAGCATCTCAGTAGAGAAGTGCCATGTTTGTCCGGAAACAGGGTCGGTTGCCTCAACAACCTCGCCAAGCAACTGAACGCGCAGGCCGCGCTCCGTCAAGCTTTGCAATTCACGCGCAAGAAGAGCTTCGTAGGAGAATGTGCCGGGCATATTTGCGGGGTGGTGCGGGTTCGGCGCAGGCGCGGTAAGGAGAAGCACGGTGCCGCAAGCAAAAGCGATGGTCAATATTCTTTTCATATCACCGGGGGTTGGTGAGCTATGCTTAATGATTCCGCAGGCAATCTGCGAAATGACAAAGCCAATATACGTCTGAGCACCAAGGAACGCAAGAGAATTTCGGCTCGTGTGAGTTTAAGCTTCTGCCAGCCGAATACTCTGAATTTCTTAGAAATCTGCCATCTGTTTGCACTTGCCGTGATTGCTACTGAGAGTAAACTCCTTCACAGCACAACATTGTTTGACATTCTCTCCGGAGTTTAGTACAATTAGCTTGTAAATCAACAACTTACAGCGGTGCGACTGGCCTGATGACAACGTCAACAAAGTGGTTTCTGGGGATTCTTGGCATACTTGCCGTAGTCGCAATAGGCTTCACCGTTTTTATCTTCTCCCTACTTTCCGGCGGCAGAAACTCTACTGAACTCGTCACGTCAGGCTCGGGTGATAAGATTGCCGTTATTGAACTCCGAGGCGTCATCTCCGAATCGGAAGAAATTGTACGGCAATTCAAAGAGCGAAGAGAAAACAGCTCCATTAAAGCGATTGTATTCCGTGTTGAATCACCCGGTGGCGGTGTTGTTGCAAGCCAGGAAATCTATGAAGAGGTGAAGAAGACGCGCGATGCCGGAAAACCTGTCATTGTCTCAATGGGTTCCGTTGCCGCATCCGGAGGGTATTACGTTTCGTGCGGAGCAAGCCGTATTGTTGCCAATCCGGGAACGCTTACCGGAAGCATCGGTGTGATTTCAGAATTTCTCCAGCTTGAAGACGCGTTGAACAAGCTTGGCGTCGGCGTAAAGACCATAAAGAGTGGGAAACTGAAAGATGCAGGCTCGCCGACGCGCAAAATGAACGAG
>CAZWIN010000033.1:6774-14990 GCA_964633855.1 uncultured Chitinophagales bacterium | reverse complement strand
GCAAAACTATTGTCCAGAATGTGTTCCCTTGCTGACCGGCATAGCCACAGATAGAAAGATAAATTGTGAATTGAAGCCAGTTGAAGCGCCAGAATTTCCCGGGCCTTAAACAAATGCCTCAAATATGCACGTGAGAAATTGCGGCATGTATAACATTCACACTGATCATCTGGCGGTGAAAAGTCGACTCCATGGGAAGTGTTTTTCATATTCAGCTTCCCGTTACGTGTAAACAAAACTGCGTTCCTGCCGTTCCTTGTCGGGAGCACACAGTCAATCATATCAATGCCCCGCTCAATGGATTCAAGAATATTCTCCGGTGTACCTACTCCCATAAGGTAGCGTGGTTTCTGCTCAGGGAGTATTTCAGTACACACTGAAGTCATCTCATACATTGCCTCTGCCGGCTCGCCAACTGACAAGCCGCCGATGGCATAACCTGGGAAATCCATTTCAACCAGTGACCGGGATGATATTTCACGTAGATGCCTGTAAGTGCTTCCCTGAACTATTGCAAACAGTGTTTGGCTAAAGCCATAATAAGGTCTGGTCTTTTCAAATTGATCCCTGCATTTTGCAGCCCAACGTGTAGTTAATGCTTGGGATTCAAGGGCATACCGCTCTTCACAGGGATGCGGTGCACATTCATCCAACACCATCATGATGTCAGACCCGATTGAACGCTGAATATCTATCACACTTTCCGGGGTAAACAAATGCATCGAACCGTCAAGATGTGATTTGAAACTAACCCCTTCCTCTTGTATCCCTCTTAAATCAGACAGGCTGAATACCTGGTATCCGCCACTATCTGTCAGGATCGGTTTACCCCAGCCTATAAACTTGTGAAGCCCTCCAGCTTTTTCAAGTACCTCTACCCTCGGTCTAAGGTAAAGATGATAAGTGTTGCCAAGAATAATCTTAGCGCCCAATTCTTCAAGCTCTCTGGGCTCCACTGCTTTAACTGAACCCTGGGTTCCCACTGGCATGAAAATCGGTGTGGGAATCTCTCCATGGGCGGTCGAAAGCATCCCGGCCCTTGCCTTCCCGGCAGTATGTAATAAGCTGAAATTCAATTGTTAAAAGGTAGAGATTTGCAGGCTGCAAATCAATGAGCCGATTTGCCTCACAATGACAAATTCTTACCCAACGGGGACAGATACCCGGGGATCCCATTGACGACAAGCTATTTTGAAGGCCTGAACCTCCTCGCTAAAAAGAGCACAACATACAAACACCCGCCAAGAACATCCGCAAGAAGGTCATACAGGCTCGGATTACGATTGGGAACGAACATCTGGTGAAATTCATCGGTAATACCGTACGCTGCTGTAATGAACACTGTAAAAAATAAATGGTTCCTGGCTAAGAACGGGAGCAGGGATTGGTGTCTGATTGACCTGTGAATGGTGGCACTGAGTAGAAAATAGACGAAGAAGTGAATGACCTTGTCATATCCCATTTTCCCAAAATCGGGCAACCGTTCGGCGGGGATGGAAGAACTGATGTAGATGGTGACAGCCCAGAGAAGTACCGGAAGCTGGTAACGCAGAAATCCAGAGAACGTCAATAAATTTTACCTTTCAAGTGATTGAAGAGCTTTCGGAATCATGTTCAAGATGTCCAATGCCATGATACTCCGCTGGCCATGTCTTCTGCCTGCTATGTCCCCTGCCAATCCATGAACATACACCCCTGAAAACGCAGCGTGTACCAAATTCATTCCCTGGCCGACAAATGATGCGATAATTCCGGTCAGGACATCGCCTGAACCAGCAGTTGCCATACCCGGATTACCTGTCGAATTCACATATGTTGTTCCATTTGGGCTTGCTACAATGGTCGGCGATCCTTTCAGGACGATAATCGCATTGAAACGTTTCGCCGCATCCCTTGCAACATGAATGCGATACGCCTCAATCTCTTTTGCACTCAATGAAGTCATCTGCTCAAGTTCACCAACATGAGGCGTGAGAATAACCGGATGCCTTCGAGCTTTCAGAATTGATGTTCGGCGCCCGATTGCATTGATGGCATCAGCATCAACGACGAGCGGCTTCTTAACCAAAGCGATCAGTTTCCTTACAAACTTCTGGGTTTCAGAATTTCGGGAAAGTCCGGGCCCGATGGCAACCACATCAGCCCATCCGACTTTGTCTTGAATACTTGAAAGTGCTTTTTCAGAGATGGTACCATCCGGCGTTTCCGGTACAGGAAACAACATCACCTCTGTGACTTTCCGCGCGAGAATACTCTTCACAGACTCCGGGAATCCAAGCACCGTTGCACCTGCCCCGGACTTCATTGCAGCTTGCGCTGTCATCACCGGAGCTCCCGTAAATCCGCGCGAACCGGCGATTACGAGTACTTTCCCAACGCTGTATTTGTGTACCGACAAATCCCGTTTTGGCAGAAGGACATCACCCGCCTCGACCCGATAGATAGGGTTCTTCGAAGGGCGGACGGCAATATGTGGCAAGCTTATATCAACAACCTCAACCTGGCGGGAATGCTCTCGTCCTGAACCGACATAATGTCCGATCTTTGCGAGGCCAAGGGTAACCGTGAGGTTTGCTTTGACTGCAATATCTTCAACTATTCCTGTACTGGCATCCACTCCCGAAGGTATATCTACCGACGCAACAAAGGCCTTGGTTCTGTTCATCCACTCAATCGCTTTGCGTGTAATGCCGGACACCCTTCCCGAGAAGCCCGTTCCAAAGATCGCATCAACAAGAATATCCGGAGAGGAAAGCGTACCGAGAGCAGAACCGGAGGAGATTTGCCTGAAGATAATGCCGGAGTGTTTGGTTGATGCAAGTTTGAGTATGGCTTGAAGATTAACCCGTGCATCACCGCTGATCATGTTGCGTTTGAAGAGCGCAGCCACACACACTGCGGCTCCCCTGTTTGCAAGATGGCGCGCTATTACAAACCCGTCGCCGCCGTTATTCCCCTTTCCACAAACAACAACCACTTTCCTGCCACTCAATATGCCAACGTGCGCCTCAAGTGTATCAACAAACGCACGCCCTGCATTCTCCATCAATACCAATCCGGGTACGGCGTAGCGCGTTATTGCTTTCCGGTCAAACTCCCGCATCTCCTCTGCTGTGGCGAGGAGTTGCATACGCACGCTCCTAAAAGAAGTGGGATGTGAGATTCAACAACCTGTCAGGGAAAATACCGAAGCCGACCAACACGATCGCCGAGAGTACCAAGGCAAGCACGCCGAGCTTTGAATCAGGTGCTTGCACAAGCTCTCTCTGTTCCTTGAAGTACATCAACACTACAACACGCAGGTAATAGTATGCCGAGACGACACTCATGAGTACACCGGTAATCGCAAGCCAGGTATATCCTCCACTGACTGCTCCTGCAAATACGTAGTACTTGCCGAAGAAACCTGCAAACGGCGGAATCCCAGTCAGGGAAAACATGAACAACGCCATCAAGCCAGCAAATAAAGGTTGTGAAGATGCCAACCCGGTATAATCTTCAAACGTTAAATTCCCTCCGTCCTTTGATTCGAGCAATGAAAGTGTGCCGAACGCACCGACATTCATCACTGTAAACGCCACAAGATAGAACAGCACCCCGTTCATGCCCTAGACATTTGCGGCAACAACTCCGGCAAGAATATAGCCTGCGTGAGCAATACTGGAGTACGCAAGCATGCGCTTGATGCTCGTCTGGGAAATGGCCAGTACGTTTCCAACAATCATTGAGAGTGCTGCAATTCCTGCAACAATGTCTCTCAACGCAACGCTTGCATTGATCACATCGGGAGAAAAGATTATTAAAATGGCAGAGAACGCCGCTGCTTTTCCGCCGGTGGACATGAAGGCGGTGACTGTAGTGGGAGCCCCCTCATATACATCAGGCACCCACATATGGAATGGTACTGCTGCAATCTTGAACGCAAGCCCGATCAAAAGCAACCCAAGCCCGATGATCATGGCGGGCTCTCCGATTAACAAGTTTATACGCAAAAGAATCGAAATGATATTTGTCGTCCCGCTCGTTCCATACACAAGGGCAATACCATACAGAAGAAAACCGGTTGCAAAGGACCCCAGCAGGAAATACTTCAGTGCGGACTCATTGCTGGCGGGCCTGCGCCGGGCAAAACCCGCAAGAACATAAAACGCAATCGACATGAGTTCAAGCCCGAGGAAAAAAATGATCAGATCCGCAGCAGCGGCCATCAACATCATCCCGACAATGGCGAATAACATGAGCGAGTAATATTCACCATGCTCGATATCCTCTTTTTTGATATATGAATGTGATAGAAGGATACACAGTCCGCCTGCGAGGCAGAACAGCACAGCGAAGTACCCGGCATATCCCCCTGTCATCACCATGCCGTCAAAAGCCATCCCGCTTGTGGGAATCGTCATGAAACCGATAACACCTGCAATAGCCAACCCGATGATCGAAATCCAGAAGTTGAGGTGTTCGGTCTTGTTATGGAGCGCCTCCACTGTCAATACGACAAGCGCAAGGATGGAGACACAGGAGATGGGTCCCATTGCCAGAAAATCTTGAAACGAAGTACTCATAGGAATAGCCTGCAACGTTGACAAACGTACACTACAAAAAGAATAACAACCAGATGATGATAAACACGGGTAACAGTAGCGGTATACTGTACCTCACCATGTAACCGAAGAACGACGGACATTCAACACCGGCCTGCTCCGCAATGGATTTCACCATGAAGTTCGGGCCGTTGCCGATATAACTCATCGCTCCAAAAAACACCGCTGCTATGGAAATTGCCTGAAGGTATTCATTGTGGTTCCCGATCAAATAGGCAACGGCAATCTGATCAGTGGGAACATTCCCCGCTGCAACCATATCAAAATGGTATTTTTGCAGGGTAAGAAATGTGGCTCTTACTTCCTCGGCGTGACTCCCTGCAACCGAAGCAACATCCGATCCGTGTGTCTGAATGAGATGTTGTACCTGGGTGACAATCTCCTGATTTACAAACAAGCCAATGGATGCACTCAGAAAGTTCAGATATGTCGGAGCGTTATCAAGAAACGCCGAAAGCGAACCCGTAGCCCAATAAAACTGCCCTGCCGTTTGAATGCCCAATTGCGTTGCATTCATTTCCAGCCAATCCAGAGCAGGTATCATTGTCGCGAAAATACCAATGAATAGCACGGCGACTTCCTTGATCGGGGCAAAGTTGAAATCGTTCTTGTTATGGACATCGGCTTTCGTGGTGAAGTATGAACCCACCGCCGCAACCAACATGATAGCTTCGCGCACAAAAGGAGGATCGGTGATGAACACAGCCACAAGAATCAGGACAAGGAAGAAAATATTCTGTGCACCGGAAACTTCCCCCTCTTCTTCAGCGCCTTCCGCACCATGCCTGACCGCAGGAGAAAGCCGTTGAAAATGGATTTTATCAATAATGTAAAATACGGTGAGTACGGCAAGCATCCCGAGTCCCCACTTGTACCAGAGATGTTCGGCTACCCAAAAAAAGGGCACACCTTTCAAATACCCCAGGAACAACGGCGGATCACCGATTGGCGTCAGTGCACCACCAAGGTTACTGACAACAAAAATAAAAAAAACAACATGATGGGGGCGTATCCTGTACTTATTGACCCGAAGGAACGGGCGAATCAGGATCATCGACGCGCCGGTTGTACCCACAATATTTGAGAGAACAGCGCCGATGGCAAGCAGAAAAACATTCGAGAGAGGCTTTGATTTCCCCTTTATCCGAATGTGTATTCCGCCGGCAACAACAAACAGCGAGCCGATGAGAGCAATAAAACTAACATATTCTGCTCCTGTGTGCAGAAGCCGGGAGGTATTTTCCAGCCCGAAGACATAGTATGCAACGACAACCAACCCAAGCGCAACCGAAACATACGGATAGTTATGTTCCCACCAGTGGCGGTTGATAAAGGGCATCACCGCAATGGATAATAACAGGGCGATAAACGGCGCGATCATCCAAGGATGAACAGCCGGTGTTCCCGACAATTCCCCGGCAATCAAAGGAACAGATGAGACAACAGTCACTATGGCAAGAAGGAGAGCATTGCCAATCATCCTGCTCATGGAACAGCCTCATGGTTCTCCGGCTGGCCTGCAGTATTTTCCGAAGCACGCAGTACTCCCTGACGTGCGTTTGTTATTTGCTGGATAATTTGCTTCGATGCAGCGGCGGATTTGTCAAGGAATGTACCGGGAAAGAATCCAATCCAAACGATAAACACTACCATGGGGATCAAGACCGCCCATTCCCTTTTGCTGAGGTCGGAGAGGCCGTCATTGACAGGATTTTCCGCTTTGCCAAAGAATACCCGTTGATAACTCCACAAGAGATACACAGCGGCAAAGATCACTCCCGTCGTTCCCAGAATCGCATACCATGGTGAACCAAGGAACTGTGACTTGAAGGAACCGAGAAGTATGAGAAACTCTCCGATGAATCCATTCAGGCCCGGTAACCCCACAGACGAGAGCATCACGATCATGAAAAAGACTGCATACACCGGCATGATGCGGGCAAGCCCGCCAAAATCCGCAATTTGACGTGTATGACGGCGGTCGTAAATCATTCCCACTAAGAGGAAGAGCGCTCCGGTCGAGAGCCCGTGATTAATCATTTGGATGACGCTTCCCTGTAGAGCTTCCTCACTCAAAGCAAAAATACCAAGCACGACAAAACCGAGATGGCTGACTGACGAGTACGCAACAAGTTTCTTGATATCCGATTGAACCATGGAGACAAGTGCACCATAAATAATGCCCACCACAGCAAGGCCGGCGATATACGGAAGGAACTCAAACGTTGCATAGGGGAAAAGAGGCAAACAGAATCGAACAAGCCCGTACGTTCCCATCTTCAATAAAACACCTGCAAGGATAACGCTGCCGGCTGTCGGTGCCTGCACGTGCGCATCGGGTAACCATGTATGCAGAGGAAACAATGGAACCTTGATGCAGAAGCTTAACGCAAACGCCAGGAACATCCACGATTGGATCTTCATGGGAATTCCAGGGGCTGTTTTGTAGAGCTCCAACAGGTTGGTGGTGAACATACCTCCGGGCAATGTTGATGCATAGTAGCTCAACCAGATGATCGCGACAAGCATCAGCAGGCTTCCCGCCATCGTGTAGAGAAAGAACTTTACCGCTGCATACACCCTTTCTCCTCCACCCCAAATACCGATGATGAAGTACATCGGGATGAGCATAAACTCCCAGAACACATAAAAGAGAAGCGTATCCAGTGCCATGAAGACACCGAGTGTTCCCACCTCGAGCAGGAGCATCAGAGCAACATACCCTTTAAGCTTGTGCTCAATCGATTCCCAGGAAGCCAACAAGGCAATCGGCGTCAGGAATGTCGTAAGCACAACCAGCAACAAGGAGATTCCGTCAACACCGAGATGGTATGAAACATCAAGGCTTGGTATCCACGGATGCTTCTCCACAAATTGCATCGCACCGCTTGCGGCATCAAAATTCACGAACAGGCCGACAGAGGCCATAAATGCAATGAGTGAGAACCCTATGCCGACGGCCTTGATGGCTGTCTTCGATTGCGCATTGAGAAATGAAATCACTATTGCCCCGAGAAAGGGCAGGAAAAGAATCAGGCTAAGGAGTGAGCTTTCGTTCATAACAAAGGACTACTTCGTGAGCAGCAAAACAAGAATCGTGACAACGCCCGCAACAAAGACAAGAGCATAGTTCTGTGTAACCCCGGTTTGCACACGGCGCATTGTGCCGCTGATCCAACCGATAGTTTTGGGAAGCGCATTCACACACCAGTCAATCATGCCAACATCCACTCCCCTCCACAACACTTTTTCAGAACCCCTGGCAAGAGGATTCACGACTGCCGCGTCGTACACTTCATCCACATAGTATTTATTGAAAAGAAGTTTGTACCATCCCGGGACGGCATTCATAATTCTTCCGGGCATCTCTTTCTTTCTCAGATACCAGAGTCGGGCAAGAAAAACACCGCAAAGCGCGACCCCAACGGAAACGGCCATCAGCACATACTCCATTGCTTCCACATCATGTGCACCAACCGAGAGCTTTCGGTTTGCGTTCTCGAAAACAGGTTCGAGCCAGTGTTCGATGGCATTTCCACCGCCAAGCGCCGCCGGAATCCCGACAAACCCGCCAATGACCGAGAGCACTGCCAATATCATCAGTGGTACGGT
>CAZWIN010000033.1:0-6764 GCA_964633855.1 uncultured Chitinophagales bacterium | reverse complement strand
ATTGCTGTGATGATCCCACCGCGCTTCACCTTCGAACGTCAACGCGACAAGACGCGACATGTAGAACGCCGTCAAACCCGCACCGAACACCCCAACAAGACACAATAGCGTATTACCGCCTGAGAATACCTTCCAGAGAATTTCGTCCTTGCTGAAAAATCCTGAGAATGGAAAAATGCCGGCAATGGCAATCATCCCCATCAAAAATGTCCAGTAGGTGACCGGCATATATTTTTTCAGCCCTCCCATCTTCTGTATATCCTGCTCTTCATGCATGGCATGAATAACAGAGCCGGAGCCAAGGAAGAGAAGTGCTTTGAAGAAGGCATGGGTCATCACATGAAAAAGTCCTGCCGCAAACGCACCGACACCAAGCGCAAGAAACATGTAGCCAAGCTGGCTGACTGTTGAATATGCAAGGACCTTCTTGATGTCATTCTGGACGAGGCCGATGCTTGCTGCAAAGAGTGCTGTTGCAGCACCGATAATTGCCACAACTTCCATCGTTACGGGAGCGAGCGCAAACAACACTGAACAGCGGGCAATCATGTAAATGCCGGCGGTAACCATGGTAGCCGCATGAATAAGTGCACTCACGGGCGTCGGCCCGGCCATTGCATCCGGAAGCCAGACGAACAAAGGAATCTGCGCGGACTTTCCCGTTGCTCCGAGAAAAAGCGCAAGCGTTATCCACATGACTACAGGCGCACCAACGCTCAATGTTGAGGCCTGTGCAAACACATCACGGAAATTCAACGACCCGAATGTCTGAAAAATCAGGAACATCCCTGCAAGGAAACCGAAATCGCCAATCCTGTTGACGATAAAGGCCTTCTTTGCAGCATCGCCTGTTGTTCCCTTTTCAAATTTCCTGTCGTACCAGAACCCGATCAACAAGTAGGAGCACAATCCCACACCCTCCCAGCCAAGGAAGAGCAGCAGAAAATTGTCCGCCATGATAAGAGTGAGCATGGCAAAGATGAAGAGATTGAGGTACGCGAAGAATCTCCAGAAGCCCGGATCCCCGTGCATGTAACCGATGGAATAAATATGAATCAGGAAACCGACACCCGTGACAATTAATAACATCAAGACCGAGAGTTGGTCAACCTGGTATGCAAAGCTGACATTGAGTACGCCGGCGTTTATCCAGCGGAACAATTCCACAACATGCGTCCGTTCTTCCGCCGGGGAGCCAAGCATTTCAAAGAAAATCATGCAAGCAAAGATAAAGCCGATCCCGACAGTTGTACTGCCGACTACGCCGATGAGTGTCTCAGACTTCAGTTTCCTGCCGAAGATTCCGTTAATAAGGAAGCCGGCAAGCGGGAGAAAAACTACATATCCGATGAGCTGATGTGCCATGGAGGAGGGAATCACCACTTCAGAATATTTATTTCATCAATATTTACAGTTTGCTTGTTGCGGAACAACGCTATCACGATTGCCAGGCCGACTGCGGCTTCTGCAGCCGCAACTGCCATCACGAAAAAAACCAGCACTTGCCCTGTCACGTCTCCAATGAATGACGAATACCCCACAAGCGTCAGGTTCACCGAATTCAACATCAGTTCAATGCACATGAACACAACAATGGCGTTCCGCCGTGTGAGAACACCGGCAACCCCTGTTGCAAAAAGGATGGCGCTGAGTATCAAATAATGATGAAGGGGAACAATTCCGTCTGTCATATTTTCTTCTTGGCGAGTATGACCGCCCCGACAATTGCCGCAAGGAGCAGAAGTGACGTCAATTCAAAAGGAAGAAGAAATTTTCCGAATAGGGCATCACCCAGCCCTTCCACAGTACCGATAGTTAATGCCTCCCCGGAAACTCCCGAGCCCGTGCCTGTGGAGAAAACGATATACGCCATTTCCATCACAAAGCCGAGAACAAGAACAACACCGACAATCTTCTTGACATCGTATTTCTCTGTCAGTCGTTGCTCATCACCCAGGTTCAGTAACATGATCACAAAGACCACGAGTACCATGATAGCACCGGTGTACACAACAATCTGGATGACAGCAAGAAATTGCGCCCTGAGAAGAAGGTAGAGGCCGGCGATACAGAAGAAATTCATGATAAGATAGATGGCACTCATGAGAGGGTTGCGTTGCAAGATCATGAGTACCCCGGATGCTATGGCACATCCGGCAAGAAGGTAAAAGAGAATCGGTTCTACCACGGAAAAATCAGATTCACACGTTCATAGTCTGGTTAAAAAGCGATGTAAGGTAGTCAAAAATCAAAAAGAATCAAAACTCCTCACAACTTCGTTACCCCCATCATTCCATTACTCCATTACTCCACAACTCCAATACTCCCAAGCCTTACCAAGTCCTCATCCCGCCTTTATCCATCGCACAATCTCCGCCATACCTGGACGTTTTCCTGTGGCGAGAATTGCAATCCGGAATATTCTGCCCGCTGCCCACATGGCACCATAAATCGATATGAGCATCAACACCGTTGTTGCTATGATCTCTATTGCCGATGGCATCTGTATGGGAATTCGCAATGCCATCATTGTCGGAGTAAGGAACGGAATGAATGTGAGAATCTTGATCCAACCCGCGTCCGGATTCTGAATCGCGGGAAGAGCCAGGACAAGCGGGACTATCAACACCATGACAAGATAACTGTTGACCTGTTGTGCTTCTTGCTCGGTGGTAAGGGGCGACCCCAATGCGATGAAAACTGCAGCATAGAAGAGATACCCGAGCACAAAGTAGAGCATCAGCAACAGTGCGTGCGCAGGATGAATGAATGCAAACCCGAACTGAAGCGAAAGAGCAAGCCCGATTATTCCCCAGAACGCCAACTGAGTGAATCCAAGCCCGCTCAAACCAAGCACTTTCCCTGCCATCAATTCCGTCGGTGAGCAGGAGGAAACCAGTACTTCAACTATCCTGTTGGACTTTTCCTCGATAACGCTCCGGACGAGTAACTGGCCTGAAGTAAATATCAAAAAGAATAACATCATCATGAAGATGTACGCCGAAAAAAATACCTTTTGAAAACCTCCGGCTTCTTCTTCCCCGGTCTTGTTCAACTTTACCGGCTTCAGATCAAGGGGAAACTTCAGTTCAATAAGAAGTGCCGGGTCAAGCCCGCGTGCAACCATTCGCTTCTCGGTGAGGATCTGGCGCAGGATGTCTTCTACCCGATTCGTCAGCCTGAAATCTCCGACATTCCGGGAACGGTACTCAACCACAGAATCCCCGGCAAGGTCCTGCCCGATGACAAAATATCCTTCAATCTCTTCACGAATCACCTTCGTATCTGCTTTTGTTTTCGCCGCCAGGACATCAATATTTTCCCCCGAGCCAAGGACGTCAACAACATAACGCGGTTGACCGTCAGGAAGCTTGTACCGGTCTTGCAACCGCTTTGCAAAATCCGTTCCAACTTCACCGCTCTGATCAATAATGCCGACCACGCTCGATGTATCTTCTTCGTGTTGCGCAAACAGGCTCGGCAGAACACCAAACAGCACCATCATCATTGGAGTCATGATGAGCGAAATAACAAACGCCTTGCTCTTCACCTTCTCCAGGTACTCCCATTTCGCGACAACAAAGGCTTTGTTCATCAGGCGGCTCCTCCATACTGTCCCACTGTCTGTCCGCCAACGATTTTCAGGAAAATCGAATTCAGCGAAGGCTCCCGCATTTCGAACTTGCGCAACTCAAGACGGCCGACTATCCGTGGCAGAAGCGTTTGTGTTTGTGAGCCTTCGTTCAGCTCCAGCTCCGCTGAATGTTCATACAGGATTGCGTTGCGGACCTCCGGAAGTTCCTTCAGAAATGTGCCGTCACCATCGAATTCAAGATGGAGGGAATTCTTGCCATAGCGTTTCTTAACGTCACGGACGCTTCCCTGCAATACCACCCGTCCGAGATGAATGAGACAAAGCTTGTCGCTTAGTTTTTCTGCAGCATCCATCTGGTGAGTGGAGAATATGATCGCTCTCCCCCGTTGCTTCAGCTCCATAAACACTTCTGTGAACAACAGTTGGTTAACAGGATCAAGGCCGGAGTACGGTTCGTCAAGAATAACGTAAAGCGGGTCATGGATAATCGAAGAGATGAACTGCACCTTCTGCTGATTGCCTTTGGACAGCTCCTCGATCTTGCTGTCTTTTTTCTCAAGCAATCCGAATCGTTGAAGCCAGCGGTAGGATTCTGCTTTTGCCGTACCGGAGGACATGCCGCGAAGCTGTGCAAAATAGAGAACGGTGTCGAGCACCTTGCTCTTCTTGTACAGGCCGCGTTCTTCGGGAAGATAGCCGAGAAGATTCCTGGTTTCTTCTGAGAAGGGTTTGCCGTCATATGAAACAACTCCGGCATCCGCCTGAAGGATGTTCAGTACAATCCTGATTGAAGTAGTTTTGCCGGCGCCGTTCGGCCCGAGCAAACCAAGCACTTCGCCGCGGTCAACGTCGAAAGAAACGCCGTCAACGGCAACGACAGTGGAATATTCTTTTCTGAGGTTCGAGGCTTTGAGCATGTGGCTTCCGAACCGCTAAGGCACAAAGCGAAGATGATACTCCTCTTCGTGTCTCGGTGGTAAAATTCCTTATGGGGTCAATCTGTATATCATACGAGCAAAAGGTATCGTCTCACGCACGTGGTCAAGGCCGCAAATCCATGAGACTGTCCGTTCGATGCCAAGCCCGAACCCGGCATGCGGTACAGTACCGTACCTGCGTAGATCGAGGTACCATTCAAAAGCCTCCTGTGGAAGGTTGTGTTCTTTCAACCGCTCGAGCAGCAAATCCATATTGTCCTCACGTTGGCTTCCGCCGATAATCTCACCATACCCTTCAGGAGCAAGCACGTCCACTGCAAGTGCAACCTTTGGGTTTTGCGGGTCACGTTTCATGTAAAACGCCTTGATCTCCGATGGATAGCGATGCACCATCACCGGCCTGTCGAACTGTTCGGAGATTACTGTCTCATCGGTTCCGCCGAGGTCGTTCCCCCACTGGAAGTCAATCCCCTTTTTCTTCAGAATATCCACTGCTTCATCATAACTGATACGCGGGAGTGGCTTCTTCACGTTCTCAAGAAATTTGGTGTTCCGTTCGAGCGTTTTCAATTCCGGCTGGCGGTGCTTCAACACAGACTGCACAATATGTTCGAGGAATTCCTCCGCAAGCTCCATGTTGTCGTTCAGGTCGTTGAATGCAACCTCCGGCTCAACCATCCAGAACTCCGTCAGGTGGCGGCGTGTCTTCGATTTTTCAGCACGGAATGTCGGCCCGAAGACATACACCTTTCCGAATGCCATTGCGCCGGCCTCGCCGTACAGTTGCCCGGATTGCGTAAGGTACGCCTTGCCCAAATCGAAGTAGTCGGTCTCAAACAGCGTTGATGTTCCTTCACATGCTGCCGGAGTAAAAATCGGTGCATCAAGAAGCATGAAGCCGCGGTTATCAAAGAACTCCCGTATTGCCTTGATGATCTGATGCCGTACGCGTAGGATCGCATGTTGCCTGCTGGAGCGAAGCCAGAGATGTCTACGATCCATCAGAAATTCCACGCCATGCTCTTTCGGTGTAATCGGGTATTCCTTTGCAACGGAAATAATCTGCAGGTCAGTCACTTCCATTTCGTACCCCCCCGGCGCACGCTCTTCCTTCTTTACTTTCCCTTTCAACAGGAACGATGATTCCTGCGTCAGCTCGTCAAAGCGGGCGAAGACCTCTTCACTCACAGCGCTTTTCACCATTACAGCCTGGAGCAAGCCTGTGCCATCCCGCATCACCAGAAACCTGATTTTGCCACTCGAGCGCTTGTTATATAGCCAACCGCGGAGCGTTACCTCTTCACCAACGTGTTGTGATAGATCTTCAATGTATACTCGACTCATGGATACCTTTCAGTTACAACAGGGATTTAAACGAATGAAATGAACAAAATCGGAGAATAATGTAGGAAAGAAATGGCTGAGGTTCAATTACCCCGGCGTATAGGTAGTGTCAAGGGGAAAAACAATACACCTCTGAGTCGAAACTGCAGGCCACCCGTGCGGGCCTTGATCAAACTCGGCTTTGCAATCTTGGCCGTGAGTTGCCTGTCCGCCCAAGAATCATCACGTCAGACAGGCGGGCAGTTTCGACCTCCTTTCTGTTCGCCCATTTTTCTTTGGAGGAGCAAAGAGTATGGGTACGTGGTGAAAGTCCGGCCCTGGAGAACGAGCGCCCTGCATTCACTTACCTCTTCAGCATCTTCTCGTACATCGCTATCCAATCCTTCGGCGTCATCTTTGAGGCAAGTTCGCCAATCAACTTGAAAGGAATCTGATCCATCTTCTTGAAACGAAGACAACTCTTTCCCATGTCAAGTTTTGATTTGCAGTGTTTCGGATATTCCGAGGTGAACCACTTCAGGAGTTTCTGGTCTGCGTAGATACCCATGTGATACACGGCGACGAAGTGCTTCTGTGAAGCCATGCCCATAAACGGCAAGGGTTGCTTTGGGTCGCAATGGTAACCCGCCGGATACAGAGAATGTGGAACCGCATATCCCAGCATACCGTAACCCATTACTTCGGAAAATCCCTTCGGAAGGTTCTTGCGAATAACTTTCCTCAGCTCCTGTATCGCCTTCTTTCGATCTTCAGGAAGGGAATCAACATACTCCTTGGGCGTTGCAGCCTTTGATTGCATTGACGTTGCTCCTTGATAACTGTCTGGACTAAAAACCCATCACTATTTTGCTTTCATTTCCCTACCCCAAAGTGCGCGGGAACTCAGT
>CAZWIN010000032.1:261-15023 GCA_964633855.1 uncultured Chitinophagales bacterium | reverse complement strand
GGAAACTCCCTCACCGGAATCCCCCCTGAATACCGCCGCGCACGATGCGGCATTACGGCATTTTGTGGATGGCTCAGTGTTTGAAATGAAAGGCGACTACGCAAACGCCATTCTGGAATACCAGGATGCCCTGCGTGATGAAAAGAATCCTGCCATCTATTTCGGCCTTTCCAAATGCTACTCTGCATTGAACAAGCATGCGCTGGCAATTGATGCGGGTAAGGAAGCGGTCCGGCTTGATCCCGGCAATTTTGAATATCGCCGGACATTGGCCGAGTCATATGTTGCAGCATTTGAAATTGACGCAGCGGCAGCCGAGTTCGAAGAGATGATAAAGCGTGACTCAAGCTCGATTGAATCGTGGTACAACCTCGCGCGCATCTACCAGGGCCGCAAACCCCTCAAGGCGCTTGAGGTGTACACCTTGATGACCAACCGGTTCGGGCCTGAATGGGATGTCCTGCTGCAAATGGCGGAAATCAATAATTCGATGGGGCAGTTCGAGAAAGCCGCCTCGGCCCTAAAAAGGATGCTCGAAATTGATCCCGGGAACCAGGAATTGAAGCACAGTATTGCGCAGGCATATATTCGTGCGGAAAGATTTGACTCGGCTCTGGTGATTCTGAATGAACTGAAGAGCCGCAATCCGGAAAACCTTTCATATATTGGTGACATTGCCGGCATTTTTTTGAAACAGAAGGAATACGCAAAGGCCGCCCGTGAATTTGAGCCGATGCTCTCGCGTGACTCGGTTGCGCTTGATGTCAAGATCGGCATCGGGGAAATGTACTTTACGCAACTGGAGAAGGATTCCACACTTGCACCTGTTGCGCAATCGCTCTTTGAGCGCATCCGGTCGAGGCATCCCGATGATTGGCGGCCGTACTGGTTTCTGGGCGCAATCGGGGCAGTGACGGGCAATGATTCGCTCTCGGAGCCGAATTTCCGCAAGGTGACGGAGCTCGCAACATGGAATGCTGATGCCTGGGTGTATCTCTCCTCGGTCTTCATGGAAAAGAACAACTATGAAGAGGTCGTCAAGGTGCTTGAGTCGGCGCTAAAAGTAGTGCCCGATGATTTCCGCGTGAATTTTCTTCTCGGTGTTGCTTATAGCCGCCTGCAACGTACAGTTGATGCTGTACGGATACTTGAATATGCGCGCACACTGAACGCAAAAGATGTCAACTGCATTACACAGCTCGCTCTTGTTTACGACGGGCTGAAGAATTATGAAGAGACTGATAAGTTGTATGAAGAAGCGTTGAAGCTTGATCCGGACAACCACCTCGTTCTCAATAATTACGGGTACAGTCTTGCAGATCGTAATATCAATATCAGTCGCGCCATGGAGATGGCTAAAAAAGCGGTGGAAGCACAGCCCGATAATGCGTCTTACCTCGATACCATCGGGTGGGTGTATTTCCGGATGGGGAACTATGAAGACGCGGAGAAATACGTAACAAAGGCTATTGAGAAAGGCGGGGCAAGTGCGGTGCTGTACGAACACCTCGGTGATATCTATTTCATGATGCATGACCGAGAGCGCGCACTGGAGCAATGGAATATTGCCCTGAAGATGGATCCCAGCAATGCAGCCTTGCGCGGGAAGATTGAGCGCGGAACATTATGAGGCATGTCTTCATTTTCTGCACAGTGATGACGCAGTGCAGCCTCCTGTTGTTTTCCTGTTCTCCGAAGACAGCCGGAGTTGCGCTCAACACAGAGACGATGCCGGCGTCCTTATTGATTGCGAAGGTACGGCAGCAATCAGAAAAACTGAAATCGTTGCAGGGAAAAGGCACACTGAGCTTTGACAGCCCCGAAATGGCGGGTACGGCATGGTTCACCTCTGTGCTCAAGCGCCCGGATTCTCTTCTTGTGCATTTGGAAGGGCCTTTTGGTATTAGTGTCGGCACGTTGTTTTTGAGTCGTGAACATTACGTTATGTACAACAGCCTGGAAAACCGTGTGACTTCAGGGATGCCGAGCAGAACGTCCATCCGTGGAGTTATTCCGTTCGACTTGACGTACGATCAATTGGTTGATGCCTTTGCCGGGATATTTGGGCTACCGGCTGATGCAGAGAATGTGCGCGGATATTCGCTGGAAAGCGGGAGCTTCTTGCTTTCCGAACTACGAGATACCACCGTTTGTGATTATTGGGTTGACCCGGAGTCCTTTCTTGTCACCAGAGTCCGCCAGCGGGATATGAGTGACCGCACCATTGTTGAGGCAAGTGCCACATCTCCTGCACAGGAGGGAGAAGCCCTTGCGCCGCGCAAAATCATGATCAGTTTTCCACGCGAACATCGCCAGATTTCCATTACATATTCTTCTGTGACGTTAAACTCACCTGATATTTCCTTCGCATTTTCTATTCCTCAAAGTGCTGAGACCACCATCCGGTAGGATGAGCCTCAATTCTGCATACCGCATTCTCGGTCTTCTGCTCCTTTGCTGTTGTGCCGTTGTGCTTTTCGGGCAGGATGAAATTAAGAAGAAGCAATCCGAGTTGGAAAAACTGCGCACGCAGATACAGGAGTTCGAACGGCAAATCAAAGAGCAGCAGCGGAGTGAAAAGAGCACGCTGGAACTTCTGGATACCTATGACCGCAAAGCCACAGCGTTGCGAAGATTGATCACCAAACTCCGCACACAGGAGAAGGATCTGCAGCAGGATATTGACAAGACACGTGATGACCTTCGCAAGCTTGAAGGCCAAATGGATTTTCTCAAGAAACACTACGCGCGATACGTTTCTTCGGTGTATAAAGCAGGCACGATGTACGACATGGAGTTGTTGCTGACGTCTGCAAGCATCAACCAGTTCTTTGTCCGCACGGAATATTTGAAGCGATTCTCGGACCAGCGCCGTAAGGATGCCAGGAAGATCACCGTCAAGAAATCAGAGATTGAAGATGAACAGGCAAAGCTTCAGCAACAGCTCGGTGATCAGCGGCGGTTGATTGCTGAAAAAGGTGCCGAGGAAGACCGGCTGGAACTCCTTGCATCGGCGCGCAAGGAAATGCTCTTCAAGATCCGTAAGGACAAAAAGGCATTGCAGCGGGAGATTGACAGGAAGATGAAGGCAGCAGGCAAAATGGAGGAGATGATTGCCAATCTTATCGAGCAGGAACGAATTAGAAAGGAACGAGAGGCGCAGAAAAAGGAGGTGGGTAAACTTCCACAACCGGTACCCACAGCCGGATCGTTTGAATCAAAGAGGGGAAAACTGCGATGGCCCGTTGCAGAGGGTGCTGTTGTGGCAAAATTCGGGAACCAAAAACACCCGACGCTCAAAACAATTACGCAGAATACGGGGATTGATATTTCAGTGAAGGCCGGTTCACCTGTAAGTGCTGTTGCCGAGGGTCAGGTGACCACCATCTGGTGGCTGCCCGGATATGGCAACCTGCTTATCGTTGATCATTTCAACGGCTACCGGACTGTCTACGCGAACCGTTCAGAAATACATGTGAATGAAGGTCAGAAAGTGAAAGAGGGGGATGTTATCGCTACCAGCGGCGAATCTTTAGAAGGCCCGCGGCTGCATTTTGAAGTTTGGAACTATCGGGAAAAGCAGAATCCCGAACTCTGGCTCGGAAGACAATGAAGGGGCGCGCCATACTGTTCAGTGTAGTTATTTCCTTTGCCGGAATGTTGCTGGCCATGATTCTTTCGGGCCCGCTCTCCGGAGTTGAGGAGCAATTTACGTCTGCGCGATACAAATTGCGCGGCAATCGTATAGTCGACACCAATGTCGTTGTTGTGTATGTTGACAACGAAGCGATTCAGTCACTTGGTTGGCCTGTGCGCCGGAATTTCCACGCGCTCATGGTCAAAGCTCTTTCTGACCTTCAGGTTGGTGCAATAGGCATAGACATTCAGTTTGAAACGCCAAGCCCCGAGTACCCTGAGTATGACGACTTGCTTGCAAACGTTCTTGCCTCGTCCGGCAATGTGGTACTCACATCGTACTTTGGCTCGCTGTCTGATGATGTGGCCCAGCCGGGAAAGAAGGCTGTATTATCTGGAACCGGTCAGCATCTTCCGTTGCCCGCTTTTCTTAAAGCCGCTGCCGGTACTGGGCATGGAAATATTACGGATGGAGGAAAGCTGCCGTTGTTTGTTCAGTCGGGAGACGTGACCGTGCCGGCATTCGCGTTGGAAGTATTGCGTGTTTACAAAGGCCTCTCGAGGGACTCTATATCATATTCCGGTGGTGAACCGAGGTTGGCTTCTCCTGAGAAGATCATTACCTTGTTCACAGACACAGAAGCACAGGTGAGTCTCGATTTCCCGCTGCAGATTTCCTCAATACGTTCTTACCCCTTTCTCGAAGTCCTGAAATCATACGATGCCCTGCGTGCTGATCAGAAGACGACTATTCCCGTCGCTTCATTCAAAGGAAAGCTAGTTCTGCTCGGTGTGATCGCGGAAGGACGCAGTACATTTCTCAATACACCTGTCAGCGCGAGGTTTCCGTCTCTTCTTTATCACGCCGTCTTTATTGATAATGCTCTGCGCGGTTCGTTCATGACTTCCATGAGCGATACCCTTGTGTATCTCCTTTGTTTCATTGTCGGGTGTGCGTGTGCATTATCAGTTCTCCTTCTGCCGTCCAGTTGGGGTAAGGTATCTGCGCCAGGTGTAATGGTGTTATCCGGTATATTATCGTGGATGCTGTTTGTTCAGAGTTCGTACATTTTTCCGCTCATGCCGGTATTTGTTGTAGGTGTGATCAGCACCATCGGATCCATTTTTTACAAGCATCGGTTTGTCAGCCGGCAAGTTGATGCCTTATTGCTGGAAAAGGATTCTATCTTGGAGCGTCTAAAGGATCGTGAAGCCAAAGTTGCTGTGCTTGAGCGCGAGCTCATGGATTTCGAATCCAAACGGAGCTCCGATCGGACGGCGGAGCTGCTGGAGGAGATACGAAAGTACAAAGCTGAAATCCGGGCTCTCGGCTCGCAGGCGGATGACATGGAGGCGTATGTTTCTGGTGCGGGAATTGAGGCGGATGGCTCCGTGTTTGAACAGATAGTGTACGAGAAGAACGGCGCGATGAAGCCCGTGATTGATTTTGTCGGAAAGATAGCCGGTAGCGAAGCGCCTGTATTGATTCTCGGGGAGAGTGGAACAGGAAAGGAGCTGATTGCTCGGGCTATTCACAAGCGTAGCCGGCGAAGTAACAAACCCTTCCTGGCGGTACACTGTGGAGCGCTTGCCGAAAGCCTGTTGGAAAGTGAACTCTTTGGCCATGAGCGCGGGGCGTTTACCGGTGCGATAAAGGAGAAACCGGGCAGGTTTGAGCTTGCACACGAAGGGACGATCTTCCTTGATGAAATAGGCGAGGTGAGTGAAAGCTTTCAACTAAAACTTCTGCGCGTTCTCCAGGAAGGTGAACTGGAACGCGTTGGAGGAACGAAAACCATCAAAGTGAACGTCCGTGTCCTCGCTGCAACCAACAAAAATCTCAAGGACTTGGTGAAGACGGGTAAATTCCGCGAAGACCTTTTCTATCGTCTTAATGTTCTGCTGGTTGAAGTGCCCGCTTTATCCGAGCGACCTGAAGATATCCCCCTGCTTGTCAAGCATTTCCTCCACCGTGAGTCGGAAAGCGAGATGCGCGTTTCCAAAAATGTCATGGAAGCATTGCAAAACTATCCCTGGCCCGGCAATATCAGAGAGCTCGAAAGTGCAGTAAAGCGCGCAGTGCTTCTAGCGAGGGCAGAGTCGCGTTCGATGATTACCATGAAAGACCTCACCGGTGAAGTCTCGTCGGCAATTCAGGGTTCTGTTGCCGTTGAGGACAGGATCCTTGATGCGGTGCGCGAGAAAGGCTTTTCGCGAAGTTCGATAACAGAAACGGGTGCCGAATTGGGAGGATTGAATCGTGGCACAGTTGCCGAACACCTCCGGGGGCAATTTCTGAAAGCGTTTGTAGAGCATAGATTTGATATTGAACAGGCTGTCAAATATTTGTCATTATCCAATGATGAAGAGATAAATGAACGGGTGGGGAAAAGGCTCAGGGAGTATCTACAAAACCTTCAGGATGCTGTTGATAAATCCAAGCCTTGGGATTCATCGAAAGCCCTTCTCAAACCAAAGGTGAAGAACCTACCGCATCGGTTTCATGTGTATGTAGAACAGACAGCCGAAGCGTATTTCCGCGGTCTTTGGAGGTTGGATGAAGGATGAAATGAACTCCGCCGGAAAACAATGATTCCCGCACTTCCTTTGCAGAATCCCGCACTTCACTTGTCCCTCCTTCACTTTCCCTTTTTCCACTACATTCTGTAAGTTCATAAGAATGAAACGTTTCCGGGAGATGTTGTAGGAATTGGAAGGTTGAGTTAATCTGGCATGAGGGTTGACGTATTAATCTTCAGAATAATGTAATCGAAACCATATTCACTAAATTGGGAGGAAAGAAATATGAAAAAGCCATTTGCCCTGTTATTTGGAGGTCTTTTGTTCTCCGTGCTTCTTTTGATGGGTTGCAACAAAAGTGAAGTGACCGGGCCCGAAGATCCGAACGACCAAATATACGGATCGGCTCAGAATGACCAGCAGTTTTTCGAGCTCTATGCCCGGAATGATGAATATGCCAACAACGATGATGTCGCGATGAATGACGGCTCTTCGCCAACGCCGTTTGACGATGAAATAGTCGGGCGAATGACACCAATCCGACCACTCCGCTGGGCCCGCCTGATCAGGAATATTCAGCGCACGGTACAGATTGATTCCGTGACTGCGGATTCGCTTGCGTACGTGACTGTGACAAAGTCGTGGGACGGTGTATTGATTATCCTTGCGCGCTATGATTCGGTCACAGTGGATACTGTGCGCAAGAATTTCACGGGACAATCCAAGAAGCGATTCATCTACAAAAAAATTGCAAATTCCCGGGTGATATGGAGAAACTGGAAGCCTGTTGCCGTTTCACTGGTTGATGGCGGCACAACGAGCAGCAATGCAATTGACATCACGGAACTGAAGCTGGTCTATAGCAATGAATCGGGGAACAGAGACAGTATTGTCGTGACCGATCCGCTTTCCACATTCCTGCGTCTTCGCAGGAATCGCGACATAGGCGGACATGATGTTCCCGACCTTGCCGGCGGCCAGGAAGCCCGGATGTTTGCAACAGTCATAAGCACCTCGCCAGACACCGATCATGTAGTGTTGCGTTTCGGTTTTTCCGGAGACGGCAATCATCGCCGTCGGTTGAGATTGCATCTGGTTTCAGAATCGTTTGACGGAACACACTATACGCGGGTATATGCGAGGACATTTAACCTGCACTTCAACCGGGGCGTATTTGCAGCGGCTGTTGATGCGATGACCCATGGAACATTGTTCGATGATGCAGAGCCGGTATCGAATGTATTCTGGGGCGTTCCGTATCTCGTTACACGATAGGGGAGAATAGTGGGGAGAGAGAGTGCCCCCGCCTGCGCAGGGCGGGGGCATGTGTGTTGTTGAATTTTACCCGTGTTTTAAAGTAATTATCTTTGGTGGAGACAATGAAGCATCTCGTTATCATGGCGGTGATTGGCATTCTCCTGTTCCCGGGATGCCAGAAGCCTTCCGAGGTCGAAGTAACGCTTGACCCAGCCGGAGAAAGTGCGCTCGAAATTTTCACGGTTGCCCTCGGAGATACGAACATCGTTTCCGACTTTGATTCCACAGCTATTCTTCCTGATGAACAGGCACGTTTTGCGGGAAGGCTGACCGTGGGGCAAGTGACACATGATGGCGGTACGACCGTGCGTTCGGAAGTGTTTTCACGGGCGGTGTTTGAAAACAGGGACCGGCCGGTTCGGTTTCTTGGCCGTGTCTTTGGTTATCATGGCATGAACCTTGGCGCCGTACTTCTGGATGGCGCATCCATGAACCAGATCACACACCGTGTACGGGTACGACGGCTCGTAGGAGATTCACTTGTTGCTGCAGGTGTTGAGTACGCCGCCGATGTTTCACCATACCAACCGAACCACAATTACGCCTGGAATGTCTCATCTCCGGATTCGATAGACCCGTTTACAGTTTCCATTGTTTCACCGAATGAAATAACTGTTCAATCGCCGGCCGGTGGCACTGTTGTGAGAAGGGACCGTGATCTTCTCCTCCGCTGGAACGGCAGCGGGAATCTTTCAATAGTAATAAGCGGTTTTGAACCTGTAACACACAGGGTCAAACCATTTCTCCACGTCAGGCCGCGTGTGAACCACGGGTCCGCTGTTTTATCAAAGAGAGTGTTGCAGCTCCTGCCCAGCCGTTTCCGGTACTATGTTTTTACCTTTGTACTTTCCTCCCGTAATGAATCAACCGTGGTCGGCGGATTTCAGGGTCGTGTACTGGTTCAAGCGGCTTCGATGTACAACAGTTATGTGGAGCTCCGTTAATTGTTTCAACTCTCCCCTGCGACTGTTACAAAATGCCTTGGAGTTTTTCTGGCTACATGCCTAGTCATGAGTGATTCTTTACTATACGGCCAATCCCTTTTCAGTCCCAAAGCCGTCGCGCTTGGCGCATATGACGCAACCGTTAGCGACATTCGCGGGTTTGATCGCAATCCTTCCGGCCTCGTGAATATTCGGGATTGGGACCTTCTGGCATCAACCTACATATCAACATCGGGCGGCGGGGATGGATTCGTGTTTCAAGGCCTTTCTATCGGCAAGAGATTTTTTGAGAGACATGCATTTGCCGTACACTATGCACCCGGTTCATTGCTGCAGTTTTCCATCCCCGCATCGGTAGTGCTTGTTGACTCGATTCCCGTTTCGGTTGATCAGAAAGTCGCCTACGATGAACAGTTTGCCCTCGGCTACGGAATCAGGCTGGGAGATGAGCTTTCCGCTGGGGTGGGCGGACATTTGCGCGGCGAAAAGGTGACGGACACACAATATGAGCTGAAGGAATCGGATACGCTCAATATTATCACCTCTACGGAAAAAATCACTAAAGCAAACACATGGCTGTTTGACGCGGCTATCATGTGGAATCCTTTTCCTGATATCACGTTTTCGATGGTAGGGAGAAATCTCGTTTTTGCGGGTGACGAGCTTCCAGCAGAGTATGAAGTATTGCGTTTGCAGAGGAAAGTGGCGGGAGAATTCGGGATTTCATACCGACGCCCCGGTGTAGTCCAAATATCAGGAGAGTATTCAACAAGGAACTCGGGCGCATTGGGAATTGAATGGATGCCGCTTGTGCACTTCGCCGTTCGAGGAGGAACATACTTTGAAGGAAGTGCTCCTGCCCCCGTCTCTGCGGTCGCATTAGGTATCGGATGGTCTTTTGAATTCGTGGATGTTGATGCCGCCTATCTTTACTTTCCAGACAAGAAGCAGCGGGCTGCCTCTTTTGTGTCAAGTGCGTTTGACCCTTCCTCGATTTCAAGCGTTGACTTCAATCCGTATACGCGTGACAGGCTTTCGCTTTCCATCAAAACAAAGCTCGGCGTTACCCGCGAAAGTCCTGTCAGGATTGAGTCAGTCGAAATTGCCGATGCCATCTACCCGGCTGCAGTGGAAGCCTTTGCTTATCGCCCCATCGGCAGGGTTCATGTAAGAAATATCTCATCACGTCCACTTCATGCAAGGGCGGGGTTCATGGTAGAGAAGTATATGGATGACCCTACGGAGACTGCGGCAGTCTTTCTCGAACCGGGAGAGGAAAAAGAAATTTCACTCAATGCTGTGTTCAATGAGTCCATGAAGAATGTGACGGAAGCGGTGATACGGGATGGTACCGTGTATGTCAGCACTGCTCCCGCGGAAGAATACGATGACAAATTTCAAATGCGTGTTCTTATACATGGACGGAATGACTGGAATGGTGATGTCCTCTCTCTACGGTATTTTGTTGATCCCAATGACCCGGAGGTGATCCGTTACAGTCGCGACGTGCTGATTGAGTCTGGGGATTCCATCGACGTTGTTCCACGGGATATGCAGACGTTTCAGAAAGCAAAGGTTCTTCTTAATGACTTTGCCGGCAAGCTTACGTACGTGAGTGATCCGAAACAAACCGCAGAGTATGTCCAGTATCCTTCGGAAACTCTTCGTCTTGGTGGCGGCGATTGCGATGACATGGCCGTGTGTTTTTCGTCTCTTCTTAACAGTGTAGGGATTTCGACTGCCTTTGTAGATGTGGTTCCTCCGGATCGGCCCGAAGAAAGTCATATCTATATTCTTTTTGATACGGGAATCGAGACGCGGTATGGGATAAATGTTTCTCCCAATCCCAAACGTTATGTGGCGCGAAACAACACGAAGGGAGTGGAAACAATCTGGATTCCGATTGAGACAACAGTGATTAACCGCGGGTTTGAAGAAGCCTGGTCATCGGGAGCCCAGCAATATTTTGATGATGTGGAAATCGGGTTGGGCCTTGTGAAGGGTTGGGTAAGAATTGTTGATGTGTACTAGCCGGGAGGTTGAAATGAAGAACATCTGTTTAGCACTCATGCTTTTTCCCGTTGTTTCAGCTCATGCAGGTGAAATCGTTTTGCAAAAAATTCACGGGGAGGTGTTTGTGCGCCACGGAGTAACGGAGTCGTGGAGCAGCGCGAAGCAAGGTGATTCACTGTCCCCGGATGCCACAATCAAGGTCGGAACAAAAGGTTCGGCTGTACTCATTGCCCGTCATAAGCCAGTGACGCTTCCACCGGAAGTGATCATAGATATGTCCGATGTCCGCGATCTTTCGCCGGAGGAATTAATGCTGAAACTGACAATGCAAAAAGTCCGATCTTCTTCCTATCAATGGAAGCGGAATGAACTGAACGCACCGAACATCACACCCGTCCACGGTTCGGATAAGTCAGCGGAAACACCCTTGGCTGAAAACGATACGACGGAAGGCGCGTTACTCCTCAATGGCACGAAGACGTTGTTTAATAACGGCTTCTATTCGACCTGTGCTTTGAAAACCCTTGAAGTTCTGAGGCGATTTCCATTACTGGGTTCGAGGTTTGAGTACAGGTGGCTTGCCGCTGAGGCGCTGGAAAGGTCCAGTATTAAGGGTGAGGCATTGACAGAATATATTGCTTTGTTTAATACAGGGGCGTTGACACGGGAGCAAAAAAGCAAATTAGGAGCAAAGATTGAACAGTTAAAAACAGGCCGCTAGGCGTCAATTCCAGGGGAGCTGTTTTCCTGTCTTCATTCAGGGCACATTTGATTCAGCGGATTGTGTGATGCTGTCTGTTCTAAAACAGCCCAAATTGTGCGATGAATGACGATTGAGCCTTGGGTGTTGGACCAGGCCTTTCCCGTCTGATATTTATTTGACATTCTCATATTCGTGCATTACATTGAAATCGGGGCCACCATTTTTCCTCACGTAGTTAGGACGCAACTTCCACTCACCGACTAGTATTTCTTCCTCCCCTGATGCCTTGCGGTGTCGGTGGAATCTTCATAATTAAACTCATATAACCATTTTGCTTGTATTGTGGTTTGTTGTTCATGGTTGTTTGCCGAACACAGGCCCGAACTAGGAGGATGCTCTCTGAATGAAAGCAACCAGGCTGTTATTTTTCTCTCTTTCTTTGCTTGTGCTTATCGGCCAATCATATGCCTTCAGCCAGTCGTATGACCTTCAGTTTGTTGTTGTGCAGAATAACGGGGCGAATGTTGACGTCAAGATGCAGGTTAGGGCAACAGGAGGTTCGTTTGGCATGGGGGATGCCAATCTTGTGTTTACGTATCCTACAAACGTGCTTGGAAACCCTGTGCTGCTCGCTGCACACAATTTCAACAGCGGTTTCTATTCGCCGATGACTCTTACGAAGCCTTCAGGCCGTGTTTCGACAAATATCATCTTTGACGGAAGCTCGGGTTTGGGGACGACGGTCGGTTCTTCTTTTGTTGATGTGGCTACCATCCGCTTCAACGTGCTGAACCCTTCCGGTGCCTTTACTCTTGCCTGGCGGTTGTCGGGAACCGGAAAGACAGTCCTGTTCAATGATGTTTTTGCGCTTGTCTCTCCTGGTATACTTAGTGATCTTTCCTCCATCATAGCGCCGGTCGTCACCGTTCATCCGACTAATCAATCTGTGATTATTCCTCTGCAAGCAACATTTAGTGTGACTGCAACGGGAGGAGGAGTGTTGTCCTATCAATGGCAGAAGAATACGGTTGATATTCCCGGCGCAAATTCATCCGCATATACCACTCCTTCGACGTCAACTCCTGATAGTGGATCTCTATTTCGTTGTGTGGTATCCAATGCTGCGGGTACTGTGACAAGCAACGGTGCAGTGCTTCATGCCAACACCAATGTGTCGGGAATTTTTTCCGATGATTTTAGCGGCGCAAAAATAGATCCTCGATGGTCATTCATCAACCCCCGAAACGATGCTTCGGTTTCACTTAGCGGAACGGGGACATCCAATGCCCGCCTTTTGATTAATGTGCCGGGTGGAATTTCCCATGATGCCTGGTCAGGGGGAAATTTTGCTCCGCGCTTGATGCAGCCTGTGAACAACACAAGTTTCGAGGTGGTGTTGAAAAGTGAATCTACACCAAATACAGTGGCTCAGTTTGTAGGAATCATGGTTGAGCAGGACTCGATAAATTATATCCGCTTTGACTTTGTCTATAATGCGGGAGGATTTAAGGTCTTTGCGGCGAGTGTATTGAACAATAATGCCACAGTGAGGAGTAACATCAGTATTGCTGGTGGAAATCCTCTCTACCTTAAGGTGAAATGTAATAAGACTCCAGTGAAAACGGAGTGGACTTCGTACTATTCCTATAACGGGACTACATGGACGCAAGCAGCCTCCTTTAGTTTCTTTCTTACGATTAATAAAATTGGCCCATTTGCAGGTAATGCGATTAGTCCGGTACCAGCTTATACCGCTATGGTTGACTATTTTTTCAATACTCAGGGCCCTATCAGTCCGGAGGATCCACCTAATGCGACCCAGCCTTCGATTACCTCTCATCCCGCCAATCAGTTCGTAGCTACAGGGCAGGCTGCCAACTTCAGCGTTTCCGCAACAGGTAGCTTGCCTCTTTCATACCAATGGCAGAAGAACAATGTGGATATCGGCGGAGCCACTTCTCCTTCTTATACTACTCCCGCAACGGTTGCGGGAGATAGCGGTGCAACGTTCCGTTGCCGCGTAACGAATGCTGCCGGTAACGTGACAAGCAATTCTGCTGTGCTCAACGTTGGTACAGCTCCGGGCGTATCATCGCATCCGGTGCAGCAGACGGCTCTTGCAGGATCTACCGCAAACTTCAGTGTGACCGCGACTGGTTCTGCTCCGCTCTCATATCAATGGCAGAAAAATACAGTAGATATTGCCGGCGCGACTTCCTCGTCATATACCACTCCTGCAACTGTTGTCGGGGACAGCGGCGCCACATTCCGTTGCCGGATTACCAATGCCTACGGAAACATCACCAGCAACGTTGCTGTATTGAATGTGGTTCTTGCGCCCAGCATAGTTTCGCATCCTGTAAATCAAACAACGAGCCTTGGATCAACAGCAACATTCTCTGTGACAGCAGGTGGAACCCAGCCGCTTTCATATCAATGGCAGAAAAACAACGTGGACATTGCCGGCGCGACTTCTCCTTCATATACAACGCCCGCTACGGTTGCAGGGGATAGCGGTGCAACATTCCGTTGCCGGGTGACGAATGCATACGGCAATGTTACCAGTAATCCGGCGATCCTGAATGTTGTCAATGGTCCTGCGTTTTCCTCTCATCCGTCAAATCAAACTGTGGCTGTTGGCGCGACAGCAACGTTCAGTGTCGTTGCGACAGGCACACCACCGCTCTCATATCAGTGGCAAAAGAGCACCGTGAATATTTCTGGCGCAACAAATGCGTCGTACACAACGCCGGCGACAACCCTTGCGGACAGCGGCGCTACGTTCCGCTGCGTGGTTTCGAACGCCGGCGGAACTGCAACCAGCAATTCCGCTGTGCTGAACGTATTGTTGCCACCGAACATCACCACTGATCCGGCAAATCAGACGGTTGCTGTTGGTGGAACGGCAACGTTTACTGTTGTGGCAACCGGAAGCGCCACGCTTGGATATCAATGGCAGAAGAACAATGCGGATATCGGCGGTGCAACGTCGGCGAGTTATACGACTCCGGTATTGGTGACGGCTGACAGTGGCACAACATATCGGTGTGTAGTCACCAATTCAGTCGGGGCTGACACAAGTGGCATTGCAGTGCTTTCTGTAGGTTCGAACACCGATGCGTCGGGTATTCTTTCTGATAATTTCAACTCTCCTTCATTAAATACGTCGCTGTGGACATTCATCAACCCTCTGGGTGACTCTCCGTTGACGATGACAGGCAGCGGTGCCTCAATTGCTATTCCGGCTGGTACTGCGCATGACGCATGGACAGGAGGCAATTTGGCCCCAAGGATTCTTCAGAATGCCAACAATACGAACTTCCAGGTGGAATCAAAATACACAACCCCTATGAGTGTCGGCTCTGGCCAGTATCAAAGCGAAGGGATTGTCGTACAGCAGGACAGCGTCAACTATCTGAGGTTTGATTTCGTACGGAGTTCTTCCTCGACAAAAATATATTCGGCAAGAATCAAGAATAATGTTGCTACACAAAAGAGCAGCATCACTATTACCGCCGGAAACCCGCTCTATATGAGGGTGAAACGTGTCGGCCATGCTTGGACGTCATATTACTCCTACAATGGTACAACTTGGACGACGGCCGCAAACTACACTGACACTCTTGTTG
>CAZWIN010000032.1:0-251 GCA_964633855.1 uncultured Chitinophagales bacterium | reverse complement strand
TGGCGAAAGTCGGCCCATTCTTTGTCAATGCCGGCACAACGCCTCCTGCATTTAATGGTGTTGTAGACTATTTCTTCAATACGGCATTTCCAATTGTGCCGACGAAGGCTTTCAGCGGGACTGTGGAGGAAGAAATGCCGTCCGAATTTGCACTTTCTGCGAATTATCCGAACCCGTTCAACCCCAGTACAACCATCCGGTTCGCATTGCCTGTTGATGCCAACGTGACCTTAAAAGTCTACAACTCGTTA
>CAZWIN010000031.1:0-15045 GCA_964633855.1 uncultured Chitinophagales bacterium | reverse complement strand
ACTAATTTGCAAACATTGAAAGCCACCTGCTGACAAACATTCGAACTGCAAACGACTCCATCGTTGCCAATCTGCATGTCTCCAACGGACTTCCTTCGCCGGGCACGTTTGTGTACAAGCCGTACCAGGTTGCGGTACGCAACGACGACCGTTTTATTTACATCTCCTGTAACGGTGCAGTTACTCCGGATGGAAAGGGGGCTGTTTCGGTATTTGAACGGAACGGCGATACATTTACATTTGTTCGGCTTATCCCCGTCGGCCTTAACCCATTGCAGCTCGAAGTAACACGCGACCAGAGGTACGTGTATGTTTGTAACCGTGGTTCGGGAAGCGTTTCTGTTATCAGCGCCGACTCCAATGCCTTCTACACAACAATCGAAGGCGTTGGCAAACAACCGCACGGTGTTGATTTCACTGAGGACAGCAGGACAGCGTACGTTACTTGTGAAAATGTTCTTGGGGCCGATCCGCCCCATCATCCTGTCAGCGGAAGCAAAGCGCCCGCGTTCATTGCAATCATAGATGTAAATAACCATCAGGTGATCAGAAGAATAGAAGTCGGCGGGTTTGCTGCGGGTGTTTCCGTTTATCCGGGAAGGGGGAATTGAGCATGTATCGTTCATTCATTTTCCTTTTTGTAATTCTTCTAGTGATTTCCGGATGCAACCCGAAAAGTGAAGTCGTTGCACCCACCCAGTCCATCGCGCATCTTTCAGCCTTCAATCTTCCGCGTTTGGGGGAGGGGGAAGGAATGTACGGCGTCTGGGTGTCATTCTATAACTTCAACAGGCCGTCAATGCCTGCTTCGCCTTTGCATGATGAAGGGTTCGTCAAGGTTGGAGAGTTTAACATGTCGCCCGACGGTTCATATCTTGCCGACCGCGGTGGTAACGCAGCGAAGCTCCTGATCCCTTCAGGCAACAACCCGCAATTGCTGGATGATATTGTCATCACAATAGAGGCCGATGAGGCTCACCCGGCGGATGAGGAAGGGCCCGGCCCGATCATCATGGGAGGGAAATTCCATGGAGATGAATTCACCGCAATAGCGGAAATCTCCATGCTCTATGCTGATGCTTTTGAATCGGATTTCTCGGATGTAACCGGTTCGTATGTATTGACTGCACCGACTTCAGATCCGGCTGATTCAAATTCCGGAATCTGGTTCTACTTACCCGGAACATCACCGGCGCCATCATTACAGAATCTTCCAGCCTTACCGGAAGGCTGGCTGTATGAAGGCTGGGTTATCAGGCACACCGGCGGTTCTTCTGTGGAATATTATTCAACAGGGCAATTTGCCAAAGCCGACTCCGCTGATTTGGACGGCGCCGGTCCCGGCAAAGGCCCCGGCAGCGGATTGAACTTTCCCGGACAGGATTTCATCACTGGCGCATTGCCGCGCCCGAATCTGCGGACATCAGAATATTCATTTGCTCTTACAGTCGAACCGGAACACGATACTTCGCCTGAGCCGTTTTTCCTGAGGGTACTTACATCAACAAACGTTCCCGGCGCCATGCAGAACATTGCCCTCGGCTCAAGGCCTTCGGCAAGTGTCAGTATAAACAGGTGAGTTAATGCGACGAACGCTGTGGGGTCGGCTTTTGATTTTTCTTGCGACGGCTTCATCTGCAGTTGCACAGCCGTTTGAGAAGCAGCCGTACGGTATGCCGTTCTTCAGGAATGGCGTGCAGGTGGATCACCCGTTAACAGGCGGTTACTACAATCCCATGCACCAGTTTGTTGATATTGATGGTGACGGCGACTTCGATCTCTTCTTGCTCGATAACAACGATCTCTCTTCTTCCTTTTACAGAAACACCGGCACACCGCAAACAGCATCCTTTACTCTCGAAATACCGAACTTTGTCATCCCGCCTATCAGCGGTTGGTTTCGCTTCGGGGATATTAATGATGATGGCCGCATTGACCTGCTGACCAAAGGTGATACACTGAACACCATTGCAGTGTATGCAAACACGGGAACACCCGGCGCACCGCAATTCACGCTTGCGACACCGATGCTTCTGGATTCCGGGGGAGTGAGAGTATACAATCAGGAACAGTGCATTCCGGCATTTATTGATATTGATGATGATAATGACCTTGATCTCTTCTCACTCAACCCCGGTTCCGGTACTATCAATTTTTATGAGAATGTGGGAGGCCCGTCAAGTCTTGTGCTTGTTTTCAGAACGGATGTGTGGCAGAATATCAGGATTTGTCCCGGCTGTGGCGTTCCCAACCGGAGTAACGCGCATGGACAAGGCTCTATGTACTTCGCCGATGTGGATGGCGACAGTGATTTTGACATGTTCTATGGCGACCTGTTTGATGCGGGATTGTTCTTCTATCAGAATGTCGGTACTCCTGCCGTGGCTGTTCTCGATTCCGTCTCGGGGCATTTTCCCGCTGTTGATCCGGTCATCACCGCCGGCTTCAATCAACCCACCCTTACGGATATTGATGCCGATGGGGATTACGACTTGTTCGTGAGTGTATTGCCGCCGTTCCAGCAGGTGGACAATTTTTATTTCTACAGGAATACCGGTACGCCGACGGCGTACAATTTCGTTCTGGTAACGAAGAATTATCTTTCAACGATTGATTTCGGCCTGGAGTCGGTCCCCGCGTTTGTAGATATAGATGCGGATGGAGATAAGGATCTTTTTGTTGGCGATCTCTTTGGCCATGTTGCATTTGTGAGGAATACCGGAACTGTCAGTTCTCCTGTTTTTCTCGTGGAGGATTCCGCGTTCATTGCAACCCTGCGCTACACGTATTCTCCCGCGTTTACCGATATTGATGCCGATGGTGATTTCGATATGTTCCTTGGCCATTTTGATGGCGGTGTCGAGTACTACCAAAACACAGGGTCGCCTTCAACACCACAATTTCAAATGGTGATCTCATTCTTCGACAGCATGGCCGTCGGAACGTATGCAGCTCCGGCATTCTTTGATATCGACAGCGACGGAGACCAGGATGTGTTCGTTGGTAAAGGCGATGGGAGGATTTCTTTTTTCCGGAACAATGGCTCGCCGCAGGTCTATGCGTTTACGTTAGTCACCAGTGCATTTCAGGGAATTGACGTGGGCTTCAATGCAAAACCCGCCTTTGCCGATGTTGACCGTGACGGAGATGCAGACCTGGTAGTTGGAGACAGTGATGGCAGGCTGTTGCATTACAGGAATGACGGCCCGGCTGGTGATCCCGTGTTTGTGTTTATCACCAGCACATACGGACCGATTGATCGTGTCCGCGAAGCCGTAGCCGCATTTGTTGATATTGATAATGACCTTGACTTGGATATGTTCATTGGCGGAATGCGTGGTGGGTTGGAATTCTATCGTAACGAGACATTCACGTCGGTCGGAAATGAAAATGATGGCATACCGCGGGAGTTTGTACTCTTTCAAAATTACCCGAATCCATTCAATGGGATAACGAATATCAAGTTTCAGTTGACAAGTACGGCGATAGTCACAGTAAAAATCTATGATATGCTGGGACGTGAAGTGACAACGCTCGTGTCCGACAATCTTGCGCCCGGCATGCACAACATCGCATGGGATGCGGGAGAGATGGCGACTGGCGTCTATCATTATCGTCTCTACATCAATAGTACCGCACTCAGTAAAAAAATGCTTCTACTCCGATAACAAGGAATAATCAATGTTCAGAGTTATTGCCCTGATGATATTCTGCTCCTGCTTTACGCTGGCGCAGTTTGAAGGTATTATTGAAAGCAGAAATGTCACCACGGATGAGACAGGCGGCACAGTCGAATACCAGATGACAATGTGGATCGGCAGGGACATGGTTAAAGTCAAGACTACTTCCCTTGAAGGAATTCCCGGAAACACAATGATCTATCGGAACGATAAGAACGTCATTTGGATGTTTGCCGAAGGTGAGAAGTCATACGTCGAAATAGATCAAAGCGAGCAGCCTGTTCAACAGTACGCGGCAACCCCTGAAGAAAAATACAAAGTACGGCGTACAGGCAAGAAGAAAACTATTCTTGGCTACCTGTGTGAGGAGATAATACTGACGAGGGAATCAGAGAAGACAACAATTTGGGCTACTGCCAAACTCAAGCGCCTGAATGATGTGCTCGCAAAAGCGTTCGGCGGAGAAAATGGACATGGCCCGCAAGCATGGGATGATGAACTTTCAAAGTTCGGCTTGTATCCTCTCAAAGCGACAATATTGGTTGATGGCCATATTGCCGAATCACAGGAGGTAACTGCAATTTCCGAAAAGAAGCTTCCTGTGGAGTTGTTTCAGGTTCCTGCTGATTTTGAGAAGCAAAACATGGGAAAAATGTTCGACGGGATGGAAGAAGGGAAGTAAGAGGCTTCCCGCATACAGAACGTTCGGGACAAGCGAACCCTCACCTTTACCCCGACAGAGTCGGGGTGGTGTGAGCCAGACTTCTGATTACGTTGGGGAGGAGCTTTAAGTACTTGTGTACCAAAGGAGGGACTCGAACCCTCACCTGGTTTGAGCCAGACTGGATTTTGAGTCCAGCGCGTCTACCAATTCCGCCACTTTGGCAAATGTAAATCTGTAAGCCCTGCAGAGTTACAGAACAAACATAGCAAAAAGTCGCTCAAGATTCAACGACTGAACCTGTAAAACGACGTACTCACTGCCTCAGGAGTTTCTCACGCTCATCTTTACTCCCCTTTGATATTAAAGTATATTCAGAAAGAGATGAGCAGGCAATTTCACATATCCCCATTTTCAATCCTCACTCTGTTGTTCCATTTCCTTTTTCCTGCTCACACCATGCTGTATACACAGACGTTTTCCGGTTCTACCGGCCAGGAAGCGCGACTGCAAATTACGATAAGTTCAGTGGCACAAGATACACTCATTCAGCTTCCTCATCAATTCGTTACAGAATGGAGTGAAAGCCTTGCCGTTCCCGGGTTGAAGTCTTTAGAAAGAGATAAAGATTACACGATAGACTACCGGCAAGGAATCCTGCATTTTAATTCGGTGCAAATCGCCGGGTTGTTCAATCAGGATTCGGGCCACGCACGCAATGTTGAAGTCACCTATCGCTATCTCCCGTTACAATTTCAACAATCGTACTCCCGGCGGAAGATGGTTGTGCTCAAAGATTCGACTGGAAGGGACAGCCTGCGAATTGCGAAGCCACGGGCATCGTTCGGGATTGACGATATTTTCGGGAAGGATCTGCAGAAGAGCGGCAGTGTTGTACGCGGATTCTCGCTCGGCTCAAACCGTGATCTTTCGCTGAACTCCGGTTTTCGGATGCAGCTTGCCGGAAAGCTTGCGCCCGATGTTGACGTAGTCGCTTCGCTCACCGATGAGAATACGCCGATTCAACCCGAAGGCACAACGCAAACACTTCAGGAATTCGACAAGGTCTTCGTAGAATTGAGCAGTACGAACTATGGAGCGACGCTGGGAGATTTCAACCTGGAATTCCAGGGGACGGAGTTTGCCCGGCTCAGCCGGAAATTGCAAGGTGCGAAAGGAACTGCGAATTATACCACGGATGCTGTCCGTGGCGGTGTTGTTCTTTCGGGGGCTGCGCCACGCGGGAAGTTTAACACTAATCCGTTCAAGGGAATCGAAGGAGTGCAAGGGCCGTATCGTCTGACCGGGAGGAACAACGAGCGGAACATCATAGTTATTGCAGGCACCGAACGGGTCTACGTTAACGGCGAACAACAAACCCGCGGCGAAACGAATGACTATACCATAGACTACAGCACGGGTGAGGTCACGTTCACTCCTCGGAGGCTTGTTACCTCGGCTTCACGTATCGTTGTGGATTTCGAATACACTGATCGCCAGTTCTCACGTTCATTGCTTGCTGCGCAGAGTTCAACGCAGCTTTTTTCCGATAAAGCCGCCCTGACATTTTCATTCTTTCGCGAGGCAGATGACCCTGACGCACCGATTGATTTCGAAATCACTGACAGCTTGAAACACGTTCTCCAATCGGCAGGCAACGACAGGAACAAGGCAACAGTCAGTGGCATTTCAAGGGTTGATTCAAACGGGTTATATGTCCGTGTGGACACATTGCTCAACGGCCGACAGTATGAGTTTTACAGGTTTGCGCCTGGCGATACAGCGGCACATTATCTCGTCGTGTTTTCCAGCGTTGGTTTTGGAAAAGGGGAGTACGTACGCCAGAGAGCCGGTGAATTCGAATGGAAGGGCCCCGGAGGCGGAGAGTATCTCCCGGTGCGTTTTCTGCCCATGCCGCAATCATACCAAATGCTGAACATGAATCTCGCTGTTCAACCATTTGATGATCTGAGTATCACAGGGGAATTCGGACGAAGCACATTTGACGGGAACAGGCTCTCTACATTCGATGATGGAAATAATGGGGGACATGCCCTCAACTTTACCGCCGCGTATGCCCCGAAAAATGTCACTCTCGGTGGCACAAACATTGGTTCATTCGACCTGAAGCTGAAGGAGAGGTTTGTTGACGGGAAATTTGTTTCGCTTGACCGCACAAATGATATTGAGTTCACAAGAAAGTGGGGGATTGATACGCTTGTTGTCGCGGATGAGGAGATGCAAGAGGCATCGCTGGGATATTCTCCAATGAATTCTCTGCAAGTTTCAACTGGCTACGGGAAAATAACCAGAGGCGAGACATTCCGCTCGGTACGGAATGACGGAGCAGTGCATGTCCACGCCCAGGGCTTGCCGTTGATGGACTACGTTATTGAAAGTGTAAGGTCGCGTGAGCGCTTATCGGATAATTCCAGCGATTGGCTCAGGCAAAGAGGAACAATCTCTCAGGCCATCGGAAGAATCACCGGCAGTTTTCGATATGAAAGCGAAAATCGCAACATTGCGGCCCTTTCCACGAGTAGTATCCGGCCCGGAAGTTTAAGATACGGCGTGTACGCTCCGCGTGTTACGCTGCAGGATATCTGGAAGCTTGCCCTCTCCGCCGAATATGAATGGAGAAACGATGATCTCTACAATAATGCAGCACTTCGCAAGGAGTCGAAGTCTTTTACACAAGCCTACTCTGTCAAATTGGGGGAAACGGATGGGTTCAGTACAACAACCGACCTGACATTCAGAAAGAAGAAGTTCACTCCCGAATTCAAAGAGCTTGGGAATTCAGATGTCAAATCCGTGCTCATTCGGAACCAAAGCAGATATATGGAGCCCAACCGTGCGGTGGAGGCGGATCTGTTTTATCAGGTATCCACCGAAAGGTCATCGCGTTTGGAGCGGGTGTTTATACGTGTTGCGCAGGGTACCGGCAACTACCGGTATCTTGGTGATCTGAATAATGATGGCCTTGCCGATGAAAATGAATTTGAGTTGACACGGTATGATGGAGACTTTATTGCAACAACCCTGCCCACGGACCAACTGTTTCCCGTAATTGACCTGAAAACGAGTCTGCGGTTGAGGCTTTCGCCAAAACGGTGGATAGAAACACCAGCCAACTATGCTGAGAGGTTACTTTCCACCCTTTCATCTGAATCCTATATCAGAATTGACGAAAAGAGCAGCGAGCCCGATCTCAAACAAATCTACCTGCTGAACCTCGGTCGCTTCCGCAACGATTCAACCACAATTGAGGGTTCAATCCTTTTTACGCAGGATTTGAACTTCCTGGAAGGGCAACCTGCGTTCTCCGGCCGGCTGCGGTATTCGCAACGGAAGGGATTTGGTAGACTTAGCGGAGGCAATGAAAGAACTTATCTACGTGAACGCTCAATCCGCTTGCGCTGGCAATTAGTGGACGAGATCTCGAACCAACTGGATTATGTTATTAAAGATGACAGGCTGGCAGGCATCAGGTCGTCAACACGCGTGAGAGATATTCTTTCTCGGGCAGTCAGCTTTGACCTTTCCTATCGTCCGCAACAGAATATTGAGATGGGGATAAAGCTGGACATCTCCCAATCAACAGACAGATTTGCAGTTCCTGTAATGGATGCCGATTTCAATGCGCAGTCGCTTCGATGCGTGTATTCGCTGCTGGGTGCTGGCCAGCTTCGGGCGGAGGTTTCGCGTGAAGAAGTTCTTCTTGCTGCTTCCGTAACGTCGTTTCCTTACGAACTTACAGGAGGGAGGGTTGGCGGAAAGACATATCTTTGGCGCACTTCGTTTGATTATCGAATCACGGATTTTGTGCAGGCAACGATGAACTATGACGGGCGTAGCGAGGGTGGTGCTCCACCCGTGCATACGGCGCGTGCTGAAGTGCGCGCGTTCTTCTGATAGCGCTGTTTGATTTTGGCTTGCGTTTTATTCTGTGAATGTGTATTATTTCCCGCGCTTCACACGCTTCTGGATTCAAGAAAGCCTGCTTCTCAACACCCAAACGCTCAGGTGCGTTGTAACTCTCATGCCTCTGGTTCATTGTACTTCGTTTGAATCGAAGATCGGCCTCATCTATGTCGCCTCCACGGATAAAGGCGTCTGCAAGATCAGTGTGCCCAAACAAACGCGAAGGGATTTCTTCGGCTGGCTGCACGATAACTTTGCAGACCATGAGGTTGTAGATAACAAGTCAAGAAATAAAGAGGCCATTGATCAGTTGAACCGCTACTTCAATGGCAAGCTTGCCAAGTTCACCTGTCCGATTGAGCTTCTTGGAACGCCGTTTCAGATCCGTGTCTGGAAGGAGCTCACCAAAATCCCCTACGGCACAACTATTACCTACAAACAGCTTGCGAAACGTATAGGCACAAGCAGGGGTTTCCAGGCAGTGGGACGTGCGAACGCGGCGAATCCGCTCCCGATTATTGTTCCGTGCCATCGCGTCATTGGCGCAGATGGTTCTCTCGTCGGCTACTCCAGCGGTATCAAGACAAAAGAATTTCTTCTGAAGCTGGAAGGTGCCCTCATGATCTGAACTGCGTTCTCCTCACCCACTGATTTACCTTCCTCTTCTTGCCTTCTCATTTGTTTTTGGTTATTATCTTCAAGTCCTCGTACGCTGACAATTCCTGAATTGAAACTCTTCTCATGTCATTTCTTGACCAACTGAACCCGGTCCAGCGCGAAGCAGCCACAGCCGTTGATGGCCCGGTGATGATTGTTGCCGGCGCCGGAAGCGGCAAGACCCGTGTACTGACGTATCGCGTTGCTCACCTCATACAACTGGGCGTCCGTCCGGAAAATATTCTTTCTCTCACGTTTACCAACAAGGCGGCGGGGGAAATGAAAGGGAGGATCGAAACGCTCGTCGGCCCCGGAAGCCGCGGCATCTGGATGGGGACGTTCCACTCGATGTTTGCGCGCATCCTCCGAATCGAAGCGGAACATCTGGGATACGACCGGAGCTTTACCATTTATGACAAGGACGATGCTCTCTCCGTTGTCAAAGGCGTGATGAACAGCCTGAATGTTCCCCAGCAGCAATTCAGCCCGCAGGCAATACTCTCCCGCATCAGCAGTGCGAAGAATGCCATGGTATCGCCAAAGGAATACCGTGAGAAAGCATTCGACCCGATAAGCGATCGGACAGCGAACGTGTTTGAGGAATATGTGAAGAAGCTCAAGAACTTCAACGCGATGGATTTTGACGATCTGTTGCTCAAACCACTTGAGCTCTTTGCAAAGCATCAGGCAATTCTTGAGCGTTACCGCCACAGGTTCAAATACATTCTTGTTGATGAGTACCAGGATACGAACCGCGTTCAATACAAATTGATTAATGAACTGTCGAGGCAACACAAAAATATCTGCGTTGTTGGAGATGATGCACAGAGTATTTATGCCTTCCGCGGCGCTGATATACGGAACATCCTGGATTTTGAGAAGGATTACCCGAAGTGCAAAGTATTCCGGCTTGAACAAAACTACCGCTCAACCAAGACCATTCTCGCTGCAGCGGATTCCATTATCAGACAAAATGTCCACCAGATCCGGAAGAAACTCTGGACCGACAACATCGAAGGCGAACCGGTAACGCTGACTGCGTGCGATGATGAACTCGATGAAGGCTACAAGATCGTCTCCTACATTGAGGAAGAGTCGCACAGAAAAAAGCTCGATTTGAAAGATTTTGCTGTTCTCTACAGAACCAACGCCCAGTCGCGAGCCGTGGAGGATGCATTACGCCGCAGCGGGATTCCGTATTTCATTGTTGGCGGCGTTGCATTTTACCGGCGGAAGGAAATCAAGGATGTTCTTGCCTATCTGAGGCTGCTTTCAAATCCCAATGATGAGGAGAGCCTGCTCCGTATCATAAACTTTCCTGCACGCGCAATCGGCGATATGACTGTCGCGAAGCTCCGTGCTCATGCCTCGGAAGAAGGGGTGACAATCTTTGACGCTCTCGGCGCTGAGAAACTTCCTGCAACAATAACGGAAAGAGCGGCAAAATCCGTCCGGCAATTTCACGGGCTTCTTACAAAGTACATCCGCTTGAAATCCTCCATGTCCGTCAGTGAGCTGGCCCTTTCCCTTGTGGATGAGCTGGGGATCCTCAAGACACTCAAGGAGGAGAACACACACGAGGCCACCGAGCGGCGCGAAAATATCCAGGAGCTTCTTTCGGCATTGTCCGAGTTTTGTGCGCTCAAACCGGGTGCTGTGCTCGAGGATTTTCTCGAAGAGGTTTCACTTGTTTCGGATCTGGATACCGCGGATTTTGGCCGCAATGCTGTAACGCTTATGACGCTCCATTCCGCGAAAGGGCTTGAGTTTCCCGTGGTGTTTGTTACAGGATTGGAGGAGGGATTATTCCCGCTTGCCAATTCTGTTGCAGAAAAGGATGAGTTGGAGGAGGAACGGCGGTTGTTTTATGTTGGCATCACACGCGCCATGAAGAAGCTCTATCTTTCGTATGCCCAGACACGCTTTCAGTATGGCGAGCGGTCGTATGCGGTCAGGTCGCGGTTTCTCGATGAATTTGATACAGGACTTGTTGTTTCCCAGGGCACTGCGACGCGCCGGCAATCGGCGCCGTATCGAAGAGCTGCTGCTGAGTCAGGGGTGTTCGCAACAAACCGTCGTTCGTCTGTAATTCCACAACCGGCAGCAACACGCGAAAAATTCTTTCCTGATCACTCGCCAAATTATGAAGATGAATCTCAGGAGGAATGTGTCATCAGGGTCGGTTCAAAAGTGGTGCATGAGGCGTTTGGCCGCGGACGTATTGTTGCCATTGACGGCCGAGGTGAAAGCGCCAAGGCAATTGTGGATTTTGAATCGGTAGGGAAAAAGCACCTCATGCTGAAATTTGCCCACCTCAAAGCCGGATAATGCTGTGTCAAAAAAGGAAGACGCCGCGCTAATTGACACATTGATCAGGCTGCTGAAGGCGGTGCTGCATATCGGCGAGGTTGCAGTATTCTACGTCAAGGGAATTATTCGGAAGGTAAGGGAGGATGATATCCTCTTCCTCGCCTCCGGACTTGCCTTCAATGGCATTCTCACCATGATTCCGCTAATGCTGCTTTCGGCATCGGCTATCGGCGTGTTTCTCAATTCATCCGACCTCGGCGTACAGCAACTCAACGAAATCCTCGACACGGTCTTCCCGCCCCAACCGTTTGCCACCAGCATCAAGGAATCCATCATCACTGTGATTCTTGATATTATCAGATACAGGACGTCGCTGGGGTTGTTCGGCGCCGTTGTGCTTATCTGGACCGGGACGTCGTTGTTTGATGCATTAAGAAGTGTGTTGCACACAATCTACGGCATAAAGAAAACCCGTGGTGTCATCCGTAGTATCATTCATCATATCGGCTTTGTCTTCCTCCTGTTCCTGCTATTTCTTGCCACTAATCTCTCGCTCTGGCTTGTCTCTCTGCTTGAACAGATTGCACTGAACATTCCTGCGCTTGCAAAGCTCGAAATCCATTGGGTGACGGATACAATCCCGACAGTAGTTGTTGTGCTGCTGACAGGATGCATGTTCTATATCATCTACCGCTACATTACTGATACCCAGCCTCCCAGATTAGCCGCACTGATTTCGACACTCACATCAACAATTGTGTGGGTGATTTCCGGGAAGTTGTTTGCCCTGTATCTTTCGAACTTTTCAGCAATCGGCAAAATCTACGGGCCGTACGCGTTCATTCTTGTGCTGCTTATCTGGACCTACTACTCAAGCGTCATCTTCGTGTTTGGCGGGATTGTCGGACAACTTTACTGGGAGCGGCAGAAATTGAGGGAGACGGGCGAACTCGAACGATGGATGGTGAAGGAGCTATAGCAGTAATGGGTACCATTCACATTGATAATTGTTGACGTAACTGATATATTGACCCCAACATTCATGCAAACCCTCCTCAACTCAAGAGCTATTCATGTCTGAAAAAAACTCCATCGGCTATCTACGCACGCTTACCGAGAAAGCTTCGGAAGGCGGCGGCAAACAACGCATTGAAGACCAGCACAAGAAGGGAAAGCTTACCGCGCGTGAGCGCGTGAACATCCTGCTTGACGAAGGTAGCTTTGAGGAGATGGATATGTTCGTCGAGCACAGGTCGTATGATTTCGGCTTGGAAAAGCAGCGTTACCTTGGTGATGGTGTCATAACAGGAACAGGAAAGATTGATGGCCGCTTGGTGTGCGTCTTCAGCCAGGACTTTACGGTGTTTGGCGGTTCGCTCTCAGAGGCCCACGCTGAGAAGATAAAAAAGGTTATGGACCTGGCGATGAAAGTCGGCTGCCCCGTGATCGGGTTGAATGATTCGGGGGGCGCAAGGATTCAGGAGGGAGTTGTCAGCCTCGGCGGCTATGCGGATATCTTCCTGCGCAACACGCTTGCCTCCGGTGTCGTTCCGCAAATCTCCGCCATCATGGGCCCGTGTGCCGGAGGAGCGGTGTATTCTCCCGCCATCACCGACTTCACACTCATGGTGAAGAACACAAGCTATATGTTTGTCACCGGCCCGAACGTGGTGAAGACCGTGACGCACGAAGATGTGACTTCAGAAGATCTCGGCGGAGCGATGACTCATGCTTCCAAAAGCGGCGTTGCGCACTTTGCATGCGATAATGAAGTGCAGTGTCTTGAATATATCCGCAAGCTCGTGGGCTTTATCCCTTCCAACAATATGGACGATCCACCCGCTGTCATATCAAAGGATGATCCGGAGAGAAGGGATGCTGAGCTTGATACCATTATCCCAGAAAATCCGTTGAAGCCGTACGACATCAAAGAGGTCATCGTGCGGGTCGTTGATGACAAAAACTTTTTTGAAGTCCACGAACACTATGCGGCAAATATCGTCGTTGGATTTGCGCGCCTTGGAGGCAAACCCATCGGGATTGTGGCGAACCAGCCGGCAGTTCTTGCCGGTGTACTGGATATTGATTCATCACGGAAAGCCGGAAGGTTTGTCCGCTTCTGTGATGCGTTCAACATTCCGCTTGTTGTGTTTGAGGATGTTCCGGGCTTTTTGCCCGGCACGGATCAGGAGTGGAGGGGTATCATTACCAACGGGGCGAAATTGCTCTATGCATTCTGCGAAGCCACGGTTCCCAAAGTCACCGTGATTACACGTAAAGCCTACGGCGGTGCGTATGACGTGATGAATTCCAAGCATATCCGGGGTGACATGAACTTCGCCTGGCCCAGTGCCGAGATTGCGGTCATGGGGCCGAAAGGCGCGGCGGAGATTATCTTCAAGAAGGAAATTGAAAAGGCGGCAGACAAGGAAAAAGCGTTGACGGAAAAGGAGAGGGAGTACCGCGACAAGTTTGCTCATCCCTATCTTGCGGCAAGCCGCGGCTACATTGACGCGGTGATCGAACCCGGAGAAACCCGTTCACGGCTGATCAAGGCGATGAAGGTATTGGCGAATAAAGTGGACTCAAACCCCCGGAAGAAGCATGGCAATATTCCCCTGTGAGAAGAAAATAATTCCTTCCTGAAAACCCCCTTAAACGAAGAAAAAGCTTGACTCTTCCCGTATCAAGGGTTATCTTGGGCTGGCACAATACATGCAGCGATACATGTAAAAAAACCGGTGGGAAGAATGATCAAAGCCATTCTCGGGGCGTCCTTTATCTTTTTGCTTTTTCTTGTTGCTTGCTCTTCGGATCCGGCAACGCGATCTGATTTCACCAATCCCAAACCCCAACCGTTAACTCTTCTCCCGGATATTTCCAAGCCGGTATCCATCGCTCCCATACCTGAAGAGTACGATGAAGAATTTGTCAGCAATGACTCGCTTATTTCTGTAAAGCTTGAACAGGCGCGTCTCCATTACCTCTCGGCAACTGCCGCTCAGGAAAATGGCGACTCTGTCCGCTCAGCAATGCAATTCGAAGAAGCGATCGCCATCCTCAACGAGTTGAGCTATTACCCGGAGATTGACTCAAACCAGGACTTTAACGATCTGAGCCGTACCGTTATTGAGGACTATGAACAGTACATTGCAAAAAGCGATGTGCTTGATCCGCAGGCTTCAATCTTCGCGCTGCGTGAAAAACTGAACCAGATTACCGAAGCCGATTCGCTCGAATCTTCCGCTCCAAAACTTCTCGTTGAGGGTACAACAGTCCCGCTTGAAGTAAATCATCTTGTCGAGCAGAGTATCGCCTTCTTTCAGGGCAAGGGAAGAATCCATATGGAGCGTTGGCTTGAGCGCTCCGGGAAGTACTTCCCCATGATGAAGCGCATCTTGAAAGAAGAAGGTGTTCCGGAGGAAATTATCTATCTCTCCATGGTGGAAAGCGGCTTGAATCCGATGGCACGCTCATGGGCAAAGGCAGTCGGGCTCTGGCAGTTTATGAAAGGCACCGGCAAGCTCTACGGTTTGCAGGCGAACTACTGGTTCGACGAGCGTCGTGATTTTGAGAAGGCAACCAGAGCGGCGGCACGGCATCTGAAAGACTTGAATGAGGAATTTGGCGATTGGTACCTTGCGCTTGCAGCATACAATTCAGGTGCTGGAAGGGTGTATCGTGGCATCCGAAGAAGCGGTACAACAGACTATTGGGCAATGCGCCGGCACATTCCGCGTGAGACGCGCGGTTATGTTCCACAATATATAGCAGTCACGCTAATTGCTATGAATCCGGAGGATTTCGGATTTG
>CAZWIN010000030.1:1411-15118 GCA_964633855.1 uncultured Chitinophagales bacterium | reverse complement strand
TAACCCCCTTGCTCTTCTCGGTGTTTTGCATATCTTTCCCTCATGTTCAGACTCCTTACTCTGGCTGATAAAGTCCTCGTTTTTGTCCTCGCGTGTGTTGTCGCGGTCAGTGTTTCGCTTGTAAGTGCCTTGACTCATCAAGGAACGTCCGTTGTCGTCGAGGTGCAGGGTTCACCCGTATATAGGCTTGACTTGCGGGAAGAACGTTCGGTAGAAATTCGTGGTGTGCAGGGAGTCCTGCACGTTCAGGTTCGTGACGGGAAAGTGGCGGTGATAGACGCCGATTGCCCCAACCATGTTTGTGTGCGCACCGGGTGGCGTTCACGTGCAGGCGAGGTAATCGTTTGTGTGCCAAACAAAACGATTGTCCGCATTTTGAAAGAAGAGCAGAAAGGCGTCGATGCCGTCACCGGCTAATGGGCAAGCTGCTTCTATCAAGTCGCTGCTGTTCATATTGATGCTTTTGTTCGTGGCTTCCTGTGGCGGGCCTCCAAAACCTGTTGTACGTGAGTCGGTTGCAATGAACACCTTCGTTTCAATTACCATATATAACACTCCTTTTTCTGATGCTGAAACTGCCCTTTGTATAGACTCTGCTCTTGCAGAAATGCGCCGCATCGAAATGATGGCGACGGATTACTCCGATACCAGTGAAATCGGGCGCGTCAATGCTTTTGCCGGGCGTGATACGCAAGAGGTTTCCAAAGAACTCGTTTCGTTGTTGAAGTACTCTCTTGAATTCGGCCGGACATCACACGGTGCGTTCAATATCGCTATAGGCCCGATCGTGAAAGCATGGGATTTTCTCAGCGAGAATCCCCGCATTCCGTCACAGACACTGCTGGATAGCCTCCTTCCTCTTACAAACCAGGCGTTGGTGCAGGTACATGAACACTCGGTGTTTCTTCCATTGCCACGTATGAGTTTGGACCTCGGAGCCATTGCCAAGGGGTACGCCGTGGATCGGGCGCTTGGAGTGTTGCAGCAGAGCGGCATACAGGATTGTATTGTTGATATCGGCGGAAATCTTGGTGTCCTGTGGCATGGAACGCGTATGCTCGATAGCACGATGGCAACTGTGTACATCAGGCACCCGAGGCGCGAAGGGGAGTTTTTGGGAACCTTTCGTATGGGAACGGGCGGCGTATCAACTTCCGGCGATTACCAGCGCTACTTCATGAATAAGGGCATGAGGTATCACCATATTATTGATCCCAACAGCGGCTACCCGGCGCGCGATGTTATTTCCGTAACCATTGTTGCACCGGATGCAACTGTGGCTGATGCACTTTCCACGCTTGTGTTTGTTCTGGGCAGGGAGAAAGGAATGCGTTTTGTAGAAAAGTACCCGGGTATTGATGCATTGATGATGTTCGAGGTCGGCGACAGTCTTGGCTATGTGATGACCTCCGGGATGAAGAAGCGGTTTGCGGAGATGGCAAGACATGATTGACGTGACGAATATTTTCCACCGCTATCCGGGTGCAAGCCGGGATGCGCTGTCCGGCGTTACACTCTCATTTCCGCCCGGGTCTTTCGTTGCGCTAATGGGTTCAAATGGCTCGGGAAAAAGTACATTTGCACGTTGCTTAAACGGGCTTGTTGTTCCGTTCAGTGGCTCTGTTTCCATTGACGGCATGCGGACTGATGACAAAGCTTTCCAGTGCGAAATACGCCGCCGGGTAGGATTGATTTTTCAAGATCCGCGCAATCAAATCACATCGATCACAGTGGAACGCGAAATAGCGTTCGGATTGCAACATGCGGGTATGGAATATGCACAACTGCATGATATTGTGGGGCGCTCGCTCAAGAATTTCGGCTTGGAATCCTGCCGCACTCAGACTCCGCACACGCTCTCCGGCGGTGAACAACAGAAATTGGCGATTGCTTCTGTTATGGCATTGGATCCCCGGTATCTGGTACTTGATGAAGCTACATCCTTGCTGTCTGCGCGTTCGAGAACATTGGTCCTGCAACGGGTGAGCAAACTCCGGGAAGAGCGAAAGGTTGCAATCATTCTCATCACACAATTTCCGTCGGAAGCCCTGATCGCTGATCGTCTGGTTGTTCTTCATGATGGTCGCGTACAATTCGACGGGACGCCAGATGTCGTTTTTGAAAACAGTGATGCGTTGCAATCGTTAGGTGTGGCGGTTCCTCCCGTAAAAATGCTGGAACGATTCCTGTGAAGTTTGAGCTGAGCGATATTGTATTCAGTCACCGCCCACGTGGAGTGAAGGAGAGGAAGGTATTTGAAGGGTTGAATCTCCGTGTCAATTCAGGAGAACTCGTTGGCGTGTTGGGTGAGGAAGGAGAGGGGAAAAGTACACTGTTGCAGCTGATGGCCGGGCTGTTGCGCCCGGACTCGGGGTCGGTTGCCATTGATGGAGAAGGCCTCTGGAATAAAGGGAATAGTGTCGGCCATTTCCCGCCTCGAAGGAATATCGGTTTTGCTTTTCAATTTCCCGAGCAGCAGTTTCTTTCGGAGACTGTGGAAGAGGAGCTGTTGTTCACTTCAAAGAACCTGAAGGTCGCGCCTTCAATTCAACCGGATGAGGCATTGAAGATGTTCGGCCTTGATCCCCGGGCTATGCTTGCGCGCTCCCCGTTTTCACTCAGTCTCGGCGAAGCTCGGCGCGTCGCCCTCGCAAGTATGCTTGTTTCTGCCCCTCGTGCGCTGCTTCTGGATGAGCCGACAGTCGGTCTGGACGCAACAGGAGTTGCACGGATTCTTGATGTATTACATGGCCTGGCAGGAAAATCCATCACCATGGTTATTGTCTCCCATGATGTGGATTTCCTCTCAGAATTGGTTGACCGGGTAATTGTGTTGAGCAATGGCGGCATATCTCTTGATAGCGATGCAACAAGTCTCTTCACTGACCCTGCGGCAATGAAATCCATTGGCTATCTCTCTCCCGCAGCCGTACAATGTGTTATGGTGGCGAACAAAAAAGGGAAATCGCTGGATCCTGCAATGAGAAGAATGTCAGAAGTTCTCAGTGCATTGCGGGAAGTGGAAAAGCAGCCTCCGCTATGAGAAGAAGGAATATCACAGATACAAAAGCCATTACAATCATATCTCCAGTCTGAAAACGAAGCTTGGTGAATACAGTACGCACCACAGCCGGGTTGTATCCACGTGATTCCATCGCCAAAGCAAGATGCTGTGAGGACCGAAACGCAGAAGCGAAGAGAGGTAAGGATGCCGAGGCTGCAAATCGGATTTGTCTTATCCATCCTGAGTCAAAGGCGACACCGCGTGCAAGATGAGCTTGCTTGATTTGCTGTGCTGAACGGACCATCAGTGGAGAAAAACTCAGCGCAAGTGAAAGAATGATGACAAGAGGTCGGGCGATTGTTTTTGATTTTTGGCCGAACGTCTCAATGACATCAAGAATGCTTTGAGCCGGGGTGGTGTAGAGAAAGATCGTTGAGGTGAAAAGGAGAAGAGCAAGCCTGTAGGTCAACTCCAACCCAAACCATACTCCCTCTTTCGTTGCGATGATGTTGCGATGAACCAATATGGCCTCACCACTCATTGTCAGCGAATTGATGAGTGTGAAAATAATGCCAAACCAGAGAATTGCCTTCAGACGCCCTGCTACCGACGAAATCCGGATACCCGAAAACAGCATCGCTACGGCCACCTCAATGGTACTTATCGCAAGGGAGAAAGAGGTTCCTATGGCCAGGATTTGCAACGAAATGATCAGAAGAGCAAGAATTTTGGCTCGCGGGTCACACAAATGCAGAAACGGCTTATTTGGATGGCTGCTCATGCCTTCGATAATAGGTTAATTTGGCCCAATAATCAAAAACCCTCCGGTCATTTCTCTTACCGGTGATACACAACACAGCCAATGTCAGCGGCTTGATGTATGTTAGACGTGAATCTTCCCTTCAATCCAACCGATACGTTATCCGGAGACCACATACGGTGTACACTCACGGCAATTTTGAAGGCACAGGAATGGATCTGCGTTACCGCAATGCGAAAATAGAACATTATCTCGATCAGGCCCAGGATTATTTCAAAATGGCCCGCTATCTGGCAGCGAAACAACCGTTGAGCAGGGCCCTCACGCTTGATCCGCAAAATCCTGAAGGCAGGGTTCTGCAAAGAAGCATTGAGCAGTCAATTTCCTCGCTTGCCAATTATATGGGGACAATTACGCCTGCTCCAGTTCGCCAAAGCCGCACAAGGAGAACCGAACTGATTGTGCTCATTGACCAGGATGAGCGTGTTCTTGAAGGGTTGACATCAAGCATGAGGAAATACGGATTTACGGTGGTAAGTGCCGGTTCGTATCATGAAGCTGTAGAGCTGCTCTCTCTCGTTTCCCCACATCTTATCCTCTCTGAGGTGAATTTTGAAAACGGACCCGCCGGTTTTGACTTATATTCCTGGGTGCGCACGAACTCCAAGTTGCAGGATATTCCATTCCTTTTTCTCTCTACAAAGGTTGACAGGCAGACGCTCATTGCAGGGAAACGATTGGGAGTGAACGACTTCATTCTCAAACCTGTGGATGATGACCTGGTGTACGCCTCGATTGTGAGTTGCCTGGCGAGGGAAAAACAGAGAAACCCCTCCTCTTGACCACCGTACTCCGTGCGGTCAACTCGCTGGTTGCAAGGATAGGTCAAAACCGCAGTACGCGTCTTCCCGGGTGTTAATATCTGTGAGTTAGATACCTACACCTGAGCATCGCCCCGCCTGCCGTTTTCTTGCTTTTCCTGCCCCTTCTGTGTACCTTTTTTATGAAAATCATCTCCCTCCTCTATGACTACATTAACCATTAACGAGATTTTCTTCAGCATTCAGGGCGAATCCAGCCACATGGGTTTACCCTGTGTATTCGTACGGCTTACGTATTGTAATCTCCGTTGTACATACTGCGATACGGAATATGCCTTCTATGAAGGCTCTTCAATGAGCATTGAAGAGATTGTTGTGAAGGTTAAGGGCTACAATTGCAGACTTGTTGAGATTACCGGGGGTGAGCCGCTCGCGCAAGAAGGCGTGCATGAACTGTTCCAGGTTCTGTGTGACCTGGGCTATGAGGTGCTTGTCGAAACAGGCGGAAGCCTCGACATATCAAAAGTTGACGCCAGAGTAAAAAGAATTGTGGATATGAAATGCCCAAGCAGCGGTATGGAAAAGAAAAACTACTGGTCAAATGTTCAACACCTTGTGAATACTGATGAAGTGAAGTTTGTTATTGGCAGCCGCGAAGATTTTCAGTGGGCAGTGGATCGCATCCGGGAGTATGAGCTTGACAGGAAATGTCCCATCCTTATGTCCTGTGTGTTTGGTGTACTCCAGCCGGTTGATCTCGCGACATGGATTTTGGAAACCCAACTGCCCATCCGGTTTCAGCTGCAAATGCACAAGTATATTTGGGAACCCGAGACAAGGGGAGTATGAACGGAAAACGGTTGGCGGTTGTTCTTGTGAGTGGAGGGATGGATAGTTGTGTCACTTCGGCTCTTGCGCATCAGGAACATGAACTGGCAATGCTTCACCTGAACTATGGACAGCGTACCGAACGTCGCGAGTATGAAGCGTTTCAGGCAATTGCAGATTTCTATGAAGTGCGGTACCGTCTTGTGATATCGATGGAACATCTTGCAAAAATTGGAGGGTCAAGCCTGACGGACAGATCTCTTCCGGTTGCCAAAGCTGCCTTAGACAGGCAGGGGGTTCCTGATTCCTATGTTCCCTTCCGGAATGCCAACATGCTTTCGGTAGCGGTCAGTTGGGCGGAAGTACTTGATGCTTCCACGATATGGATTGGTGCTGTCGAAGAGGATTCGTCAGGATATCCTGATTGCAGGAAGGAATTCTATGATGCTTTCAACCAGGCGATTAAAGCTGGCACGAAGCCAACAACACATATTATTATCAGAACCCCGGTCATAGAAATGTCAAAAGCGGAAATTGTTACCCGCGGCATGTCTCTCGGGGCGCCGTTGCACCTGACATGGTCATGTTACCAGAGTGAGGATGTTGCGTGCGGGGTTTGCGACAGCTGCGCCTTGCGTTTGCGAGGTTTCCGGCGAGCGGGAGTAGAGGATCCCATACCCTATGTGCACAGGCCTTTGTATGCTTGAACAAAGTTGAACATTATTTCCCGGTACATATATCAAATTGAACGAGGATGTTATGGAACATTTGAAAGAAAGTTTTCTCCAGCTTATTACTGAAACCTCCGCCAACCTTCCGCCCGATGTACGCCGCGCATTAAGAACTGCAATTGATTCGGAGACGCCCGCAACACAATCATCGCTAGCCCTTGAAACAATCGCTGTCAACGTTGATTTGGCATGTGATGGTGCCGTGCCGATTTGCCAGGATACCGGAATGCCGACATTCAAAATCCGGACCCCCGTTGGTGTTAACCAAATTGCAATCCGGAAGATAGTTAAAGAAGCAGTTGCGGAAGCTACCAGGCTTGGGAAGCTGAGGCCGATCTGTGTCGATTCACTGACGGGAAATTATAGTTGTGACAATCTTGGCCCCGGCACTCCCATTATCCACTTCGAGCAGTGGGAGAATGATGACATTGAAGTGAAGTTGCTCCTGAAGGGGGGAGGGTGCGAGAATAAGAACATCCAGTACTCTGTCCCCTGTACACTCGAACATCTTGGGCGTGCTGACCGTACGCTTGAGGGCGTACGCAAATGCATTATGCATGCCGTGTATCAGGCGCAGGGACAAGGATGCAGCGTTGGGGCAATCGGTGTCTGTATTGGCGGAGACCGGACCTCGGGATATGCGTATGCGAAGGAACAGTTGTTCCGCACACTGGATGATATCAATCCTGACCCGGTTCTCGCAAAACTTGAGTCAACAATCATGAAGGATGCCAACAAGCTTGGCATCGGAACGATGGGATTTGGCGGTCAGGCAACCTTGATTGGGTGCAAGGTTGGTGTACAAAATCGCCTGCCCGCAAGCTTCTTTGTTTCTGTTGCGTACGATTGCTGGGCATTCCGCCGTCTCGGCGTTATACTTGACCCCGCCACTGGAAAAGTAAAGCGCTGGTTGTACAAAGATGATAGCCCCGTTATACGTATGGCGAAAGAACATGGCATTCCTGCAACGGGCCGCGAGGTTTCACTTACGACGCCGGTGACTGAAGAACAGATTGGCAGCCTGAAGGTAGGGGATGTGGTGCTGCTGAATGGAATTCTTCACACAGGAAGAGATGCCCTGCACCATCATCTTCTCAGCCACGATTCTCCTGTGGATTTGAACGGAGCTGCACTCTACCATTGCGGCCCGGTAGCGCTCAAGAACGGCAACAACTGGGAACTCACTGCTGCCGGGCCGACCACCAGTATCCGCGAAGAACCCTACCAGGCAGATATTATCAAGAAGTTCCGCCTGCGTATGGTGATTGGAAAGGGCGGGATGGGCGCAAAGACTCTTACTGCACTCAAAGAGAATGGTGCAGTATATTTGAATGCGATCGGTGGTGCAGCCCAGTATTATGCCAGATGCATTACAAAAGTTCATGGGGTGGATTTTATTGAATTTGGTATCCCGGAGGCAATGTGGCACATCGAAGTAAAGGACTTTCCCGCAATTGTTACTATGGATGCTCATGGCAATAGCCTCCATGCCGATGTTGAAAAAGCATCCGGCAAAGAGCTCGCAAAATTCACGGAGCCGGTTCCGTAATACGGATCTCAACGGTACGCGTGGGTATTCGGATTTGTATCTTCGTATCTGGAATTTTGTTGGGAAAATTCCGTTCGGAAGAGTTTCCTCGTATGGAGCAATTGCCAAAACGGCCGGACTCCAGCAGCACGCGCGCATTGTTGGTTATGCTCTTCATAATCTTCCTCCCGGAAGTGATATCCCATGGCATCGCGTGATAAACTCAAGTGGAAAAATCTCACTGTCAGGTGATACGGGCAGGGCACAGGCGTCCCTTCTCAAAAAAGAGGGAATAGTTCTTTCCGCAGGAAAGGTCAATCTGCATAAGTTCGGCTGGCCGCGCAGCACATTTAAAAAGTCCCATTGATGTTTTCTCTGTTTCCGTGTTGTCCTAAAAAACAAGCACATGACAAGTAGCAGGCAAATACACCATCTCTGGAATTTCACTATTGCTGTTGCTGCCACGCTGCTTGCCGTGATTGTTCCATTGCGTTTGGTTGTCGATCCCTTCTCGTGGCCTGCGATTGTTAGTTTGGAAATCGCAACCACGCTGCTCTTTGGGCTTGATGTCGTCAGGCGCTGGCGTTTCGATGTTCAATTCCACAATTCATCGAGAGCCGGTAGTACTTCCCGCATACTCTGGCTTTTGGCAGACCTGAGTGCCGCTCTTCCGATTACGCTTGTAACCGATCATCCTGAATGGCAGCTTGCCCGCTTGCTGAAGCTGTCACGTGTGGCTGAATCACTCATTCTCTGGCAACGGAAAGAAATTCGTCATGGCGGCTACCTCCGGCTTACGAGATTCGTGTACTGGGTTTCCATTGTGACTCATTGGCTTGCCTGTGGCTGGTTGGCATTACGCTCTAATGCAGGCGGGGCTGATCCATTCAGCGATTATTTGAGGGCGGTCTATTGGACTGTGCAGACACTCTCCACGGTAGGTTATGGTGATGTCTTGCCGGCGGATACTATGCAGGTGTTGTATGCAATTGGCGTTATGCTTTTCGGGGTTGGTATTTATGGTTACGTTATCGGAAATGTGGCGGGAATTCTCTCCAATATTGACCCGAATAAAAATGCATATGTGGAGCGAATGGAGCAAATGTCGGCTTTCATGCGTTACAGAAAAATCCCGGCTGATTTGAGCGAGCGCATCCGCGAGTATAATGAATATTTGTGGAAGAACCGTCTCGGTTCGGATGAATCTGCTGTTCTTTCATCGCTACCACCGGGGCTTCAGGCAGATGTCTCACTGTTTCTCAAGAAAGATATTATCGAGAAGGTTCCGTTGTTCAGGGGGGCAAGCGAAGAGTTTATCAAGGAAATGGCCCTGCAAATGCAATCAGTCGTGTACATGCCAGGTGATTATGTGTTCAGGGCGGGCGAGCATGGACGTGATATGTACTTTGTCAGTAGAGGTATGCTTGATGTTGTTTCGCCGGACCGGTCCCGCGTGCTTAATACATTGAATGCAGGTGATTTCTTCGGAGAGATTGCCCTGTTCCATAATGTCCCGCGGACGGCAACGGTGATAGCGAAAGAGTATTGCGATCTCTACCGGCTTGACAAGGCGGCGTTTGAACGGGTGTTATCATACTACCCGGAAATTGCTTCAAAGATTGAACTCATGGCAAAGGAAAGAAAAGAAAGAGGATAAGCCGTTGGGCTTTGATTGTCAGTGAGCCTCTCAGTATATTGAGAATGAAAGGGATGGTGTGATATAAGTAATCATGTCGAGTTTTTTTCCTTCAGGTGCGTTGCTTCAGGAAGCCCTTCTTGTTCATTTCATCCATTAGCGTGACGAAAAAAGAAATCGGAAAAATTGTCTGCAATCGAAGCTGATCGGAACTTTCGGCCATACCTGCGCTTGAGCCAGCTCTATATCTATCCCATCAAATCGGCCGGTGGGATCAGTCTGAAATCGGCAGAGGTCGTGGAACGCGGGTTGCGGTATGATCGGCGCTGGATGGTTGTTGATGCTTCAAACAGGTTCCTATCCCAGCGTGAACTCCCGCGGATGGCGCGTATTTCAGTGCAACTGGTTGATGACGGCCTTTTCGTTTCCGCTCCAGAAATGACCACTATGAAAGTTCCTGATCTTCCCGAAACAGCCCGCACAATACCGGTGACAATTTGGGAAGACTCGGTGGAAGCTTTCGAGTTTGGCGCTGAAACAAATGAATGGTTTAGTGACTTTCTCGGTGTTCCGTGTAAACTTGTGTATATGCCCGACGAAACAAACAGGCTTGCATCGCGCAACAATGTTGCAAGCCGGGTAAGTTTTGCTGATGCGTATCCCCTGCTGTTGATTTCAGAGGCATCGTTGGAAGATTTGAACTCCAGGCTTTCCGGGTCAGTGGCGATGAATCGCTTCAGGCCGAATATTGTTGTCAAAGGCTGTGAGCCGTTTGCCGAGGATACATGGAAAGAAATCTTTATTGGAGCCGTCCGATTTCATCTTGTGAAGCCATGTGCCAGATGTACGATCACCACAGTAGACCAGACAACAGGGATCAAGGGGAAAGAGCCGTTGCGTACACTTGCATCGTATCGTGAACACAACGGATCGGTGATGTTTGGCCAAAACCTGATTCATGGTAATACAGGGATTGTGCATGTCGGCGATGCCCTTGATATTATTCAAATCAAAACACTACAACCATATTCTCAATCAAAGGAAAATATTTCATGAAGGTCGTATTGATAGTATTCCTCGCGCTTGTTATTACAGGATGCCAAACGGGCGATAAGGGAGGCAAGGTTACAACACTGGAGTCCCAACAGGATAAAGTCAGCTATGCCATTGGATTGAACGTAGGCACAAATATGCTCCGTGATTCGGTGCGTTATAAAGTCGCTCCGCTCATGCAGGGGTTGCAGGATGCAGCTCTGGATACCGCGCAACGCTTGATGAAGCCTTCGGAGGTGGAACAAACGCTGATGGCCTACCAGGAAGAGTTAAGAGAGAAGGCCATGGAGATGAGAAGAAAACAGGGGGAAGCGGGCAAAAAACGTAGCGATGAGTTCTTGGAACAAAACAAGAAGAAGGCCGGTGTCGTAACACTTGAAAGCGGCCTGCAGTACAAAGTTATCAAGGAGGGAACCGGCCTGAAGCCGACCATGGAAGACTATCTTGTCGCTCACTATCGTGGCACACTATCCGATGGGAGTGAATTTGAGAGTTCTTACAACCGGGGAGAACCGGCAACATTCAAGTTGACAAACGTCATTAAGGGCTGGCAACAGGCATTTCAAATGATGAAGGTGGGCTCCAAATGGGAATTGTACATTCCTGCAGACCTTGCTTACGGCGAAGCAGGCTCAGGCCCGATCGGGCCGAACGAAGCGCTTATTTTTGAAGTTGAGTTGCTGGATATCAAAAAATAACACGACAGCTTCCTTGTTTCATGCTCCCCATCCCCAATGTTCAAAAGGATGGGGAGTTTCTCTTTTGCGTCAACACTCTTTTCGCTATATTGTACGCCGTTACTTTTTCATTTCGTTTTCATTCCGGGAGATCATGAGCGATAACAAAATTATTTTTTCCATGGTTGGAGTTGGAAAGGTCTATCCGCCCAACAGACAAGTGCTGAAGGATATTTATCTTTCGTTTTTTTATGGTGCAAAGATCGGGGTCCTTGGGCTTAACGGGGCGGGGAAAAGTTCGCTGTTGCGTATTGTTGCCGGCTTGGATAAGGATTATCTCGGCGAAATAACGGTGCAAAAAGGCATCACCTTTGGTTACCTGTCGCAGGAACCTGAACTTGACCCGAAGAAGACGGTCAAACAAATTGTTGAAGAGGGTGTTGCCGATACAATGAAGTTGTTGAAGGAGTATGAAGCGGTGAGCGCCAGGTTCTCCGAACCGGATGCTGACTTTGACGCGCTTCTGGAACAACAGACAAAACTGCAGGAGAAAATTGACCATCTCAATGCATGGGATATTGACAGCAAGCTGGAACAGGCGATGGATGCATTGCGTTGTCCGCCGGGCGAGACAGAGGTATCGGTAATCTCCGGTGGAGAGCGGCGGCGCGTTGCACTTTGCAGATTGCTGCTTCAGGAACCGGATGTCTTGTTACTTGATGAGCCGACGAACCATCTTGATGCTGAATCCGTTGCATGGCTTGAGCAGCATCTTGCCCAGTACAAAGGAACCGTTCTTGCCGTTACGCACGATCGCTACTTCCTCGACAATGTTGCGGGTTGGATTCTCGAACTGGATCGGGGGGAAGGAATTCCATTTGAAGGAAATTACAGTTCATGGCTGGAGCAAAAACAACAACGGCTCTCTGTTGAAGAAAAGCAGGAGTCGAAACGGCAGAAATCCCTCGCGCGAGAGTTGGAATGGGTGCGGATGAACCCGAAAGGGCGACAATCCAAGAGCAAGGCGCGTATTTCGGCGTATGAAACCATGCTTGCGGAGCAGAATGAAAAGCGAAACGAGGAGATCGAAATCCATATTCCGCCGGGCCCGCGGCTGGGCAATGTGGTTATTGAAGCGAAAAAGGTCTCCAAGGCGTTCGGCGATACGTTACTCTATGAAGACCTCAGTTTCACTCTTCCTCCTGGCGGCATCATCGGTGTGATTGGGCCGAACGGTGCGGGAAAGACAACGTTGTTCCGTATGATCACTGGAAAGGACAAAGCAGATTCCGGTGAATTTGTCATCGGTGATACCGTAAAGCTTGGGTATGTTGATCAGAACAGGCCGCTGGATCCGGACAAGTCGCTGTGGGAGGAAATATCTGGCGGAGAGGATATCATTACGCTGGGGAACAGGGAAATCAACTCGCGGGCATATGTGGCACGCTTTAATTTCAGCGGTACCGATCAACAGAAGAAAACCGGCATGCTTTCAGGAGGTGAGCGCAACAGAGTTCATCTGGCAAAAATGCTTAAAGAAGGCGCGAATGTGCTGTTGCTTGACGAACCTACAAATGACCTTGATGTTAACACGCTACGCGCCCTTGAAGAAGCACTTCTTAATTTTGCTGGATGCGCCGTGGTAATTTCCCACGACCGCTGGTTTCTCGACCGTGTTGCCACACATATTCTTGCGTTCGAAGGAGAGAGCAAAGTAGTTTGGTATGACGGAAACTTTTCTTCGTACGAAGAGGATCGTCACAAACGGCTTGGGATTGCCGCCGACCAGCCGCATCGTATCCGGTACAAGAGGCTTGTGAGGGTGTAACCGGACGTTTGGAAAGGGCATTTCGCCGGCTTGAGTAATCACGATGTCCAAACCTCTTTTTAGAACATGGGAGCAATGCTTTCGGGACAAGCGTTTTCGAATTGAGATTGCTTTCACCTTGCTTGTTCTCTGTACGACCCTTGCTGTGTTTTCCGGATTTTTGAAGTATGTCGAGTCGCGTCCAGGAATTGTACTTCCCGATCCGGTTCTCTCTTTGTTTGAACCCCGTGATGCCACATGGGTGACATTCACTTTGATTTATCTCGCGCTGGTAGTCGCTGTTGTATTCTTGATGCAGCACCCCCGGCAGCTTGTGCTTGCATTACAATCGTATGGGATTATGGTGCTTTTCCGGATGGCGGCGATGTTTATGATTCCCCTTGAACCGCCTGCACAGATGATTCCGCTGAATGATCCATTTGTTGAGTTCTTCGCGGGCCACGGCAGCGTCCTGACCAAAGATCTTTTTTTCTCGGGGCATACATCCACAATGTTCCTTCTCTTTCTGACGGCGCGCAAACTTTGGCACAAGAGAGTCTTTCTCATGTGTAGCATACTTGTGGCAGGTTGTGTTCTTCTCCAGCATGTTCACTATGCTATTGATATACTTGCTGCACCGGTTTTTGCTTATTGTTCTTATCGTATTGCACAGTTAATGCACCCGGAAACAACACCGTAACATTCATATCGTATGGAGTGGCGACGTGGAATGGTTTGCTGATCCTCAGGCGTGGATTGCCCTGGCAACATTAACTGTGCTGGAGATTGTCCTCGGCATTGATAATATTATTTTCATTTCCATCCTTGCCGGAAAGCTCCCGCATGAACAACAGCCGAAAGC
>CAZWIN010000030.1:0-1401 GCA_964633855.1 uncultured Chitinophagales bacterium | reverse complement strand
GAAAGCACGGACTCTCGGCCTGGCACTCGCCATGATAACACGTGTCGCGTTGCTGTTTTCTTTGAGCCTGATCATGAGGATGTCCGACCCACTCTTTGGTCTGTGGGGGAACGAAATATCGGGTCGCGATCTTATCCTCATTCTTGGCGGTTTGTTTTTGCTGGCGAAGAGTACGCACGAGATTCATGAGAAACTGGAGGGAGAGGAGGGCAAAGCCTCTGCTCGCACTGTTTCTTCTTTTGCAAGTGTCTTGGTGCAGATTATCCTCCTCGATATTGTATTCTCTCTTGATTCCGTCATTACCGCAGTTGGAATGGCCAACAATCTTGCGATCATGATCCTTGCAGTGGTTATAGCAGTGATCTTTATGATGATCTCCTCGGGGCCTATCAGTGAGTTTGTTCACAGGCATCCGACAGTCAAAATGCTCGCGCTCAGTTTCCTGCTGTTGATCGGTGTTACCCTTATTGCAGAGGGATTTGATCAGCATATTTCAAAGGGATATATCTATTTTGCAATGGCGTTTTCCGTTTTTGTGGAGATGCTTAATCTCAAACTGAGAGGCAGAAAGGCAGAACCGGTAAAACTCAGGGAGCCTTTCGTTGAAGCAAAAGTGTGAAGGCACAACCTCTTGCAATTCTAAGCCATTTTCAATTACTTCAATAAATACCTTTCTGTTATTTGTTCATTGTTATGGAGTAATGTACAATGGCCGATGAATCCGCGGCACCAGCCGCTCCGGTGAAAGCCAAAAAGCGACCAAGAGAACTTGCGGTTATCAACCAGAGCGGGTGCACCGGATGTGAAGTCTGTATTGAATTCTGTCCAGTTGATTGCATCCTGACGGTGCCCGGTCCCGATTACGATGTACACAAAAAATTGGTCGAAATTGATCTTGATGTTTGCATCGGCTGTAAATTGTGCGTCAAGTACTGTCCATGGGAAACAATCGAGATGATTCCCAGCGCAGAGGCTCTTCAGGTTGCGCAAGATTGGACGGAGCGATCCGTGTTGCCTGAAGATGAGTGGATTAAGGGGACGAACATTCACATTGTTGAAGATGGCCCTCTTCCACTCCCTGGAAGCAAAGTGAATTAGAATTTCTGCCAGAGGAAGTTATTGTGTGTAACGGGAGGCGTATGCCTCCCGTGTTATTTGGTGGTGTTACAGTTTGATTTTTTGTTGTACCATTTTTGTCATGCCGCCTTTGATTCTGCGTTCTTTCCCCAGTTCAACAAATCCCCGAATCAACAATTTTCAAGAGGCCGCACGGCGGCTGTGGAACTCTCCAAATTTAGCCTCCAAAAACTGGATTACGCACCAATACGACTCGATGGTACGCACCGGCACCATGACGACCAACCGCCCGTATCGAAAAGGGCTGGGGCGCGAGCGGGCGAT
>CAZWIN010000029.1:0-15490 GCA_964633855.1 uncultured Chitinophagales bacterium | reverse complement strand
GTCAGGCTGATCAAGTACTATCTCGACATCTCGAAGGAGGAGCAGAAAGAGCGGTTCGTTGAGCGAATAGATCAGCCGGAAAAAAACTGGAAGTTCTCATCCAAAGATGTTCAGGAACGGGAACATTGGGATAAGTACATGGAAGCGTACGAAGCCATGTTGAATCATACGAGTACAGAGTGGGCCCCATGGTACGTTATTCCGGCCGATCATAAGTGGTTTACGCGTGCTGCGGTCGCGGATATTATTGTGTCGAAATTAGAATCGTTGAACCTTCACTATCCCAAACTGAGTAAGGAGCGACAGTCGGAGTTACAGAAATCGAAGACACTATTACAGGCAGAATGAATGTGCCAGTCCACTATCTGCTTGCAGCGAACATAAAAACAAAAACCCCGTGCCACAAGGACGGGGTTTTTCGTTCACTTATCCTGCCTGGATGTTATTTAACAAGAAGCATCTTCCGCGCTTCTGTAAACTCCTTGCCTGATGCCGTTATTGCAGTTATGCGGTAAAGATACACCCCGCTTCCAACTTGTGCGCCGAGATTGTTCTTTCCGTCCCACTCTACTGATAAATAACCGGCCGGCTGCTCAACATTCAACAATGTTGTGATTTCTTTTCCGGTGATATCAAAGACCGACAACTGTACCTTGCTATCCACGGGGAGTGTGTACTCGATGCGTGTTGTCGGGTTAAAAGGGTTCGGATAATTTTGTTTGAGTGTGAACTCTTTCGGCAGTTCCGTTCCGCCTACAACTTTCAGTACAAGCGACGCCCCTTGTTCGTTCAGAACAGTCACTGAAACGCCATCACCAATTTCCCGCGAGGAAACAACTCTGTTGCCGCGCACTTCCTCAATAAAAAAGCGCTTCCCGTCGGCAGACTTGATATTGCACGACAGTTGAGCGGGCAATTGAGCGCCTTCCACCATAATCGGGAACGTTTCTCCTTGTGACTCTTCCGAGCGAAATCCCTCGACAAGCCTGTTGCTCGAGAATCGTATGTTCAACGCTCCAACCGGAGGTGAAGGAGGCGCCTCAAAACGATTGAGGTTCAATTCCGGAGAACGTTCCGTAAACCAGAGTGTTTGCTTTTTGCCGGCAGCATCTCTTATGGTGATGTTGTTAAACTTTTCCGGGTCAATGTGTGGCTCCTGACGTGCAGGCGCTGGCCCGAGCGTAATGGATCCCGCCGAATTCGTTTTCACCCAATAGCCACGGCCCGGTTGAAGGGTAGTCACCGTCGAATAACCCGAGCTGGAGTATTCAAAATATGCACTTTCGATAATTCCGCCCGTCGGTCCTGTGACAGGATGGTCAACGGAACCGATCAGGTTCCACCCGGTTGACACGGGTACTACAATGGCAGAAAGCGGGTTGCCCCACACAATAGCATTGGCTGCTACAGGGAATTTTGTCCAATAACCCGAGCCGGGCGCCAGGGAGTCTCTGAGTTGGTAAGCGCCCCCCGCAAACCTGTAGGTTGTTCCCGTCAGCGACGACGTATATATCGCTTGTACCTGGTTGTTCGTCCGTGTCAGCGGAACGGAGATCAAATTCCATTGTTCAAGAATGCCGACAGTAGAAGTCGTAAGATCGTTGCCAATAACATAACTGCTGTCCGCTCCGGGCCAATTGGCAAGAGGGGTAAGGGAGGTATTGCCCTGGCCTGTTGTTCCCGATCCGCCGAGCGTCATATCGTAGAAATGAAAGTTCCCTCCGATGTGATCTTTCATCCCCAACATAGCCCCATCGCCTGCAAATGTTCCAGCGACCACAGGGCCATAGTTGAACTCGACAATATTTGTCCCTTCGTTCAGGCGGACCTGGAAATTAATGCGTGTCGTGGTTGACGTCTCGTCATAATATGCCAGGACGTTTTTCCATTGAACAACAAATACACGGTTGGGAGAAGAGCCGAGCGTTATATAGCTAACGGTGCCGGTTGTGGCAGTGCTGAGATCCTCAAGCCATGGGCCAAGGCACTTTGTCGGCCTGCCGGTTGAAAACAGCAAGCCGTTCTGATTGCCAAGGCCGATTTGCCCCGAAGTTGAAAGCCCGTATGTTGTGCCGTCCGCTCCGGTTCCAAACTCCACCCAGCCATTGGTGCTTAATTGCAGCTTGTCATAGGTAACGCCATCAAAGGTGAAAGCAAAGGGAAGCACGAGACTGCTTTGTGCGTCATCTCCTGAAGGCCCGGCGGTTCCGCCTGTAATTTCCGTGTAAGGTGAATACACTTTGATGACGTTCAATGAAGCGATTGTCCCCTCTGCAACAACATTCAGTGTTCCAGTCAGCGTATCATTTGAAGCGTTCTGATCAGAGGCGATACAGATTGCCTGAAGTGTATAGTCACCAACGCTTGAAGGTGTAAACGATCCGTCAAACGTAATGCTTCTTGATTCCCCGGCACCCAATGCCGCGATGTGCTTGGTATTGGAGTACACTTCTGTAAGGCCATTCAGGATCCGGTACTTAACATCGAACGAATCGGGAGAAGTCAGCCCCCCGACGCTTTTATACACAGCCGAGATGGGAGAGACCGTGGAATTGACGAGTATTTCCGTACCGTTTGAGGGGGAAGAGAGTGAAAGGGCCCTGTTGTCAAAGACGCCGGGCGCCGTGAGTTCCCGTTCGTATACGCCATTTCCGAATGTTGCAGCACGGAGGCTTCTGTTGACATTTGAGATTGCCAGATCAAGCACCATAGCGGGTGGCATGCCTGTGTCAAACACCACCCAACTCGCCCCTCCATTTGTTGATCTGTACACGCCAAGGTCTGTGCCAACATACAGATGGCCCGGAAGCAGAGGGTCAACAACAACTGACTGGGTCGGAATATCGGGAAGGTTGGTAGAGATATCCGCCCAAGTTAAGCCTGCATCTGTCGTCTTGAAAACATGCGAAGTGCCAAAACCAGAGTATGTCAAGTAAGCAATAAGGCTTGTATTCGGGTCAAAGGAAATATCTGTCGGGTAACGGCCCGGAAGAGCGCCAGTAACGTTAGTCCACCCGGTTCCGCCATCGGTGGTCCGGAAAATCTGGAATGTTCCTCCCAGTACGCCGGTTCCGGCAATCAGAGTATCGGGATTACGATAAGAAACCCCAATACACGCCACATTCGTTCCATTGAAAATCAAACCGCCATTTGTTGCCGACCAGCTATTGCCTCCGTTTGTGGTTTTGTAGACAACTTTTGCTCCTGCGTAGAGGATATTCGGATTAGAGGGAGAAATGGCGAAGGGAGCGATGAAGTTCGCGTTACTGCTTCCTGTTGCAAGCCCGCTTGTAATACCGAACCACGAGTTTCCACCGTCGGTAGATTTGGACATTGCGAGGTAGACGTACTCTTCGTAAAGAATGTTCTCATTTGTCGGATCAATCGAGCACCAGCCACCATCGCCGCCGAAGGTTTTGTTCCAGGAGAGTGTCCCCTCGTATTTCAATGTGCCATTGTCCTGTAAACCTGCAAGGGCAACGTTGGGTGTTGTTTCAGCAGTGGCAAATCCATTATAAATCTGAATTGTCTGATAGCCACCATTACGCCCGTCGAAAGTCTCTCCAGCATCTGTCGAAACGAAAATCCCCCCATCACAACCGAAGTAGACAATATTGGGGTTGGTAGGGTGAAAGGTGATGGAATGATGATCTGCGTGGGCATAGTTGGCTGGGCCTTCGGGGCCTCCCGCTGGAATTGTCCCATCGTATCCCGCACTCCACACTGATTTGCGTATAAGTGTTGTGCCCCCATTGGTGGATTTATAGATGTCCAGACCATTGCCGAAGACGAAATCCGGGTTGGTTGGATGCACGGCAATTACGTTATCGTACCAGCCTTGAGAGCTGACGTAGTTGGTTGTACTTTGCAGCGTCCAAGTCGTCCCCGCATTTGTTGTTCTGTACAGACCGCGCAGCTGGCTCGTATTGCCGTGGGCGACACTTGCATACACCACCTGAGGATTGCTCGGAGAAATTGCAAGCGAGGTTCTGCCAAAGTTGGTTGTGTCGAGCGACGTCAACCGCGTCCACGAAGCACCGGCGTTAGTGGTTTTGTACAATCCCTTGCCGAATGTCGAATTACGCTGCCCGTATGACGCATACAAAATTGTAGTGTCTGAAGGGTTGATGACGATATCCATTCCCATTAATACATCATGAACAAACAGCCATGTGGAACCTGCATCCGTGCTTTTGAATGTCCCCTCACTTGTGATAGCGTAGACAGTGTTTGGGTTTGCGGGGTTCAATAACACTTTTTGGACAGCCGTGAGTTGATAAAAATCAGCGCTTAGTTCGGTGAGCGCCCAAGTGTTGCCGCCGTCTGTGGATTTCAGGACGCCCATGCCGTACGTTGCGCGCGCGCCGGGGGTTCCGACTTGACCGCGTCCGTATGCACTTCCAACTTCGCCTGTGCCGATGTACATGATGTTGTTATTCAAAGGATCAATTGCAATTGAACTAACTGCCACCGTCGGATAGCCAGTGTTCACGTAAGTCCAAGCGTTTGCGCCAGCGCCGGCCGTGGTGGATTTCCAGAGTCCGCCGCTTGCAGCCCCCGCCCAGATAATGTTGGTGTTGGATGGGTTGATGGCAACAGCCAGAGTTCTTCCACCGACATTATTCGGCCCGAGTGAAGTCCATTGTGTAGTGTCGGCAAGTGCTGTGGTAAGATCACGTTCATGCGGCATTCGGCGTGAATGCTCGGCGGCTCTCATGAATGCCCCGACGGGTATTTGCTCATACGGTGCTGCACGCTGACCGTACCAATATTCAAATGCTGCAAGTGCATCATCCTCTCCCAATTTTTCTTCCTGTTCAGAATTTGGCTTTGAGGCAAGGAAGCCGGCAAAAAGGAAAAGGGCGAGGCAAAAGGATACTAAAATTATGCGCTTCATTATCATGTCCGCCTGACGATGTGATAGGAATTGCGATGGAGATCTTGTACAATATATCTATTGAGGACAGCAGGCGCAAGACTTCTACATGGATGATACCGGTGTTATTCCGGTGCTGACTGTGTTCTTTTTGATTTCTGCCGCAAGGCAGGAACCCTGACGTTTGGTTGTTCCGAAAGTATATGCCAATGAAATGTGGAGAACTATTTGGATCACAGGACCGGATCTACCAAAGTGACAAACAAGGGGAAGTCATACCAGCGAAGGGCTCGCAAGGAACTATTCACCCATGGCGAACCGATGCGTATGCCTGAACATAAGCCCGAGCCGCGTATCTGGGACAATGCAACGATTACCGCCACTTGGATCGGGCATGCAACAGTCCTGATCAACTTCTTTGGCTTTTGGATTCTTACCGACCCGGTATTCTCCAAGCGCATCGGGCTGAACATACTGAACCTGTTCACTCTCGGTCCGCGCCGTCTTGTCTCTCCCGCCCTGCAGATAAAAGAACTCCCTCCGGTTGACCTTATTCTTCTTTCCCATGCACACATGGACCATATGGACACGCGCTCGCTCAGGAAGTTTCGCAAGAGCGTTCTGGTCGTTACGGCAAAAAACACAGGCGATATCCCACGTCGACTGGGCTTTCGGGTGGTGCATGAATTGGATTGGAACGAAACATTGCAGCTTGACGGTCTTGAGATTGAGGGGCTTGAGGTAAGGCATTTCGGTTGGAGATTCCCATGGGAGAAAGATCGCTCACGGGGTTTTTCCGCAGGAAGAAGTTACAACGCCTATCTTCTTACGCGCAACGGACGATCCATAGTCTTTGGTGGTGACACAACCTACCAGGAACAATTCAGACAGCTCAAACATCGTCTGCCGGAGATTGACCTCGCCATTATGCCCATTGGCGCATATGATCCGTGGGTGAACGTACATGCAAATCCCGAGCAAGCCCTTGCCATGGCTGATCATATGGGAGCGTATCATATTCTTCCGGTTCATTGGAACACCTTTATTCTCAGCCAAGAGCCCATAACAGAGCCCATCGAGCGGTTGAAGCGTGCAACAGCAACGCAGCCGGATCGGGTGGTTGTTGACGACGTTGGCCAGACATGGATATTGGGTTTGCAGCAGCATCAAGCGCGGGCTTCGGCGGGCTAAGAGAAGTATGCACCATCCCAAGAAGAAAGCTGCTGACATAGACCGGTCCATGCTTGTTGAGCCACAACTCAGTAGAGTTGAGCAGGAGGAGTTTGAGCGAGGCTGGGCTCTTTTCAATCGCGGCGAATTTTGGCATGCGCATGAAGCATGGGAAAATGTCTGGAAAGAACGGCCCGAGCCAAGCCGTATTTTCTTCCAGGGAATTATCCAGCTTGCTGCAGCATATCATCTGTTGTTTGTCAAACAGCGCTACGGCGGGATGATCAGGAATCTGGAGAAGGCTGAAGAGAAGTTGCAGCTCTTTCCGGATGTGTTCCTGAATGTGAACGTTCAGAGTGTACTGGAAATGATACTCCAGACGCGGAAAGAGGTGGAAAGAATTGGTCCGGGTAATCTTCCGTCTTTTGACAGGAATATCCTTGCCCGGCTGGAGCCGTACAAAAAATAACAGCGGATGAAGAGTACTCTCCATCCGCTGTAACACATATTCGCCTGTATGTAAGGCAGACTTCCTACTTCAGTACCATCATTTTTCTGACCGTGGTGAAGCTTGTTCCTGTTTCCACGCCGGTTGCCGTAATCCGGTAGTGATACACGCCGCTTGCAAGAGCCGAAGCGTTGAACTCCATTGCCCGCACTCCGGCGCCCTGCAAGTCATCAACCAATGTCGCAACCTCCTGGCCGACAACATTGAATACTTTGATGCTCACGCGCGATGCTTCCGGCAGATGATACCGGATTGTTGTTGAAGGATTGAACGGGTTCGGGTAGTTTTGGTCAAGGGCAAAGTGTGTCGGCAACACACTTCCGGTTGTTTCACCTACCGAGAGAGGCGTGCCGGGCGCGCTGGCAACTCCAGTTACAGCGATATCATCTATGTATGCTCCTTCTGTGCGGCCGGAGCCATTAGAGAAGAATATCCACCGGAACCTGAAATTGGTTCCTGCTGCTGCCGGTACGGTGAATGTTTTTTGTGCCCACGTTTGTGAACCCGTTCCGGAACCCGAGAATCGTCCGCCCGAAAACTCCACCCAGCTTGAGCCGTTATAGTACTGGAATGAACAATAGTCACTGCTATTGGAGGTGAGATACCAGATCCAGAAGCTCACCTGAACGCCTGTGTACCCGCCGATGGCAAGGCCGCTGTGCGCCATGTAGGAATTCATGTTGTGGTCATACACCTGTCCGGCAACATTGCTGTTATCCGCACAGTAAGCGCTCCAGCTTCCGCTGTGAATACGCGCTCCGCTGCTCTGGTCGCCCCAATAGTCCAAGCCGCTTGTTCCGTTCTGATCTGCTGCTGTCCACGGGCCGCCTGGCACAGTGTTTACTTCAAAGCCTTCGGAGAAGATTGTCACCGGCGGATTACTTGTGGTAATAGTAAACACAGCATTGCTTGCATCATTTGTGGCGGGGGTTGAAGCGTCGGAAACCCGTACCAATGATGTTGTCGAAGGTGTGTTGGGGACAATCCATGCGAATGAACCTGTGTTTGCGGTGCTTGCCGTTATGGAAATCCACGACGATCCACCGTTGGTGGAATACTCAATGGCCACGTTGGCAATTGTTCCCGTATAGCCCCATGTGATGCTGCGTGAGCTGGCAACCACCCACGACTCCCCGCCATTCGGTGATGTGACGACGATAGTTGGCGTTACGGGGCCTCCGGCGCCGACTGCTGCTGCGGCATCAACCATTCCATATCCGGTGTAACGGTCCCAACCAGCTGCGGACTCGATATTCACAATATCCTGGGCTGTGTTGCAAAGCTGGTCGCGCACCTGTTGTGGTGTCCATGTCGGATTTTTGGAGATAATCAGCGCGCACACGCCCGCTGCATACGGCGTGGAGCACGATGTGCCGTTGAAGTACAGGCTGTAGTCACCGGCATCATAGCCTCCCGAACCAACAATATCTGTTGTGGGCAGGATGGTCGGGGCGATAACATCGACGGCTGTTGCAGCGTTTTGCACTGTTGATCCATAGTTCGATCCCCACCATCGTTCGCCGTCGCAGGTATAGCCGTTGGGGTCGGTCGAGACACCGGGGTTGACTTCGGTTGAAAGATTGCTGCTGCGTTTTCTGTCGCCACAATTTGAGGCGGCGCCAATTCCAACAACACTGGTATTTCCCGCGGGGTAACTGATGGCAGTTTTGTTTTCGTTGCCCGTAGCAGCAAGCACCACGACTCCTGCATTCCAGGCATATGTGCAGGCCGTCTGGTTTGCCGCGTCTTGTGACGCGCTACCAAGACTCATGCTGATGACATCTGCGCCGTTATCTGCTGCATAGTAAATTGCATTGTTGATATTGGAATAGAGGAGAGAGCCAGCGCTGTTCGCACATTTCAACGGCATAATAGTACAGCCGCCTGCTATTCCCGCAGATCCGAGCGCATTATTTGCAATAGCAGCAGCAACACCCGCGCATGCGGTTCCGTGCCCTGCGCCTGTTGCATTGTCATTCGGGTCGTTGTCGTTACTGCCGAAATCCCATCCGCGAACATCATCAATCTTTCCGTTCGCATCATTGTCCACGCCATCAACCGGGTCATCATTCTGCCAGATGCGGAGATCGGGATGCGCCCAGTTTACGCCGCCGTCAAGAATGGCGATAATCACTGACGTGCTGCCATATCCCTGGCTTCCATCCCATGCTGCCTGTGCGTTCGCGTCAAAACCGACTGTCCCAACATTCGGCCCATTGTGCTGGTTGGTACTCCAGTTGTAGCTCGGCATTTGTGCCGTATTGTTGTGCCCCCAGTGATTTGTATGCAACGGGTCGTTGGGTATGGCAGCATAATAGACTTCCCAATCAGGGTTGGCAAATTCAATATTCGCATCACGCGCATATTGTTCAGCAATTGAAACAACGTCGGCGTTCTCCGGAACCTTCAGCAGGTAAATTCTGTCGATACCCAATTGACGGACAAGAGAAGCATTTCTTGGTTGATAGAGTTTTTCCTTGCTGATTGATGTTGCGCCGAATTTCTTGTTGAGAGCGTCGATGGAGGGGATGCCTGTTGAGACGAGTCCATCTTTTTGTGTTGTGATACGGAAGTTGAGAGACGATGTGGCGGCTTCGGTGAACTTGACGACTACGGTACCAGGCTGGTATCCGGTTTTCATTGTCTGGTCGTCACCCCGTTTGACGCCGCCGGCAAAAGCGGAGATGGTAAAAGCAACTGTAAGAGCTGCCGAAAACAGTTGTTTGAGCATAGAGCGGTTCTCCTCGGATGGTGGGTATAAAAAGAACACGGTACTTTGCAAAAAACTGTGGAGCAACGTAGGAAATTCAAATGGCAATGTCAACGTGAGGAACGGGAAAATTTGAAACAGAGGAACGAAGAACGCAGGTATGTGACAACAACCATCCCGTTATTGTGAGGCGAGCCCCGGAATGTGATAAAGCCGTTGAAATGTATATCAGCCACTTCGCCTCAGGCTGTCCGGCGGGTATTTTGCTCTCAGGGAATCTTTCGCGGAGTTGACCCATGCAAACAAGACCTGTTTCTGTTCCTCGGAAAGCACTGCATCGGTGTGAATCAGTGTGTACGAGGGGAGAGGCATGGCGTCTGCTTCTACTTCCTCAGTGATTTGATTCAACTTGACCATCTGTCGTCGTGGACGATATCCGGCAAACTCGGAGAAATTCAGTTCGCGTTTTGCTTCTTCAATGTGGCTGTTGAGCCACCAGCCCACCGGTTGAATTTCCGCGTACCACGGATACATGGTGGCGTTGCTGTGGCAATCGTAACAGGAAGTGCGGAGGATGTTTTGCACATTGGACGGGACAGGCACAAGAGTGTTAATATCGTTTTGAGAATTTGTTTCCGAGACATTTCTTGGCGGCCGGATGAACTGCAGAATAACAAACACTGCCAGGAGTGCCAAGGCAATTTTCTTCAGTATCTTCATGACGTCGTCTACTCGTTTTGTGAATGAATTCTGTTGTTCTGCAAGTAAGGGGTGTTACTTTCCTGCACCGTTGTGCAGCTGCCCGCCTCGTGCCTGTCCGGCAGATATGAGCACAAGGTTCCCCGCCTGACTGCACTTTACCCAGTATGCTCTTCCGGGTTCAATTGTTGAACGGATACTGTAGCCATTCTCAAATGCGTAATAGGGTGAAGTTACAGTGCCATCCGGAATGTCAATTACCGCAGCAGTGTCTATTGCCGAGGCAACGGAACCGATGATATTCCATCCTTCATTCACGGCAATCGTGTCGGCAACGATGGGCGTGCCAGTGACAGGTGTGATTTGTGCTTCACTGAACTTGACCCAGTATCCGGGCCCGTTGCCGAGCCGCTTCCTTGGAATGTACGTTCCTGAAAACTCAAATGCATCAGACAATGCCGTGGGAAATACCACTTTTACCGAATCATTTTCCACGAGCAGGGGAAGGGAGACCATATTCCAGCCTTCGGCCACGTTATACTGTTGAGTGATCCAAAGAGAGGCGGTGCTTCTGTACACTTCCGGGTTTGAGGAGAAGAACGCACCGGACAAACCCGTGAACAAGTATCCTTTTGGATTTGTACCAAAGCATAACACACTGATGAATTTCGGGTTCAACGTGGGTAATCCCGCATTGAGCGGTTCCCATGCAGAGCCTTGATTGGTGGTATGGAATACTCCGCTATCGGTGCTTGCGAAGAGATCGTTGCTGGCAGCCACACCGAGCGCAATAATCTCGAACGTCGGAATCCCGCTATTGGCAGGGAACCAACTTAAGCCGTTATCCGTCGAACGGAAAACACCGCCGCCTGTTCCTGCAAACCAGTTGTTGTCGTGGTCAAAGACAAGTGCCCGTACGAGTGTATTCGTCAGCCCGGAATTCAGTCCGGTCCAGCTCACTCCGTTATCGGTGGACATATGTACTCCGCCTTCCGATCCGGCAACGATAGTACCATTGGACATGGTCAACAGGGTGCGGACAAACCCGGATGGCCCACTTCCGCCCGCTTCCCAACCGGCTCCATTGTTTGTTGAACGTGCCACCCCGTCTCCGAGCCCCGCAATTACAATGCCCCCCGCTTTGCTTGTAAATGAAAGAACACGATCCGCGGCAAGTCCTGCGGAACTCGATGACCAAGAGATTCCTTCATCGGAAGACCTTGCAATGCCATCTGTTTTGCTGTTCAGCCCGGCAAAGACAATTCCGTCGGCGCTTTGGTGCACAGTGTTCAGGAATGCAGAAGGAAGCCCGTTTGTATGCTGATCCCAGGTATCGCCATTGTCATAAGAAATAAAAACACCGTCGCCGCTTGTCGCAGCACATATACCGCCCCCTGCAAGCCCGGTAAATGCCGTCACACCTGTTGTAAAAATGCTCCGGTTGATGGAGAGCCACGTCGCACCCGCATCGGGAGAACGGAACACACCAGACCGACTTGATCCCGCGTACAGGGTTCCATTCACATTCACTGCAAGGCTGTAGATATTGGAATTTGAAATACCGGTATTCGCCTGTACCCAGGTTCCGCCAAGATTCGTCGAACGGAAAATGCCTCCTCCTGTACTTGTCGCTGACGAGCGATCGCCCGTGCCGGCAAAGACATATCCTGCGGGATTGACGGCAATTGCAGTGACGGGATAATCAAAGCCGGTGACAAGAGACCACGAGGCGCCACCATTGGTTGAAATGCGAATCCCGAGGTTGGTCGCAACAAAAGCATCACCGTTCGGGTGCCTTGTGATTGCATTAATGGCGTCAAGGCTCCACTCGGGTGAAAACACCGTCCAACTGGCTCCGTCATCCGTTGAACGGCGAAGCGTTGCATACCCGCTGGGATTGCTGAAATCCGTGACCCCTGCAAACACAAAGCCGGGGGCAACACCAAGACTCGTGATGGTTTCATCGCCGATCACCACCTGCTGTCCGGACCAGGTTGTGCCATCGTCCGTTGATTGATACACCCACTGGTTTGAAGCCAGAACGACAAGCCCGTCTTCACGGATGGCAATTGCATCAACCGGTGCATTGGAGTTCCCCGGGTCAACGGCTTCCCAAGTAGTTCCATTGTCCGTTGATTTGTACAGTCCGCATTTGATATCGCTGCACCAGCTCGCATACACCGTGCCTTCCGGATGGACGGCGATAGAACGCGTTTGTTCCCTGGTAAGCCGTTTCCAGGAATTACCATCGTCGGTACTTCTATAGATACCCGCATTGGATCCGACAAAAATGTCTCCTGTTGAACTCAGTGCAAGCGATGTGGCATCACCGATCGGAAAACCACCGCTTGCTTCCCGCCAGAAATCCGGCTGTGCCTGCAGAGGTGTTACTCCCGAGGACATTACAAAAAACAGAATACAAAGGGGAAAGAACTTCACATCGTTTCCAACGATAACAGATGAATGTCTCCATAAGTTGCAAGGAGGTTCTTCAAAAAGCTGCAGCAATATATTCATTGAGAATGGGAGGTGCAAGCTGCCGGAAAAACTTGCAAGAGCCCTTGACTTCGATCTATTGTCATGGTATACATAAGCATCAATTCATGCCTGCTCTTCCGGTCTGATCTTGCGGCTCTCATCATTCAATATTGTTCAGGAGGGTGTATGAAACGGCTTATCTTGATAGTGGTTCTTCTTGTTCTGTGTCCTGCGCTGTTTGCCGGGAGTTCCCAAGAAGAGGGCAAGAACGGAGAAGCGTTTGACAAACTCAAGCTGTTGGCCGGAACCTGGAATGGGACCTCGAACGATGGAAAGCCCGTGAAGATCACCTATCGGGTTGTCTCCGGCGGATCCGCTGTGATGGAAACAATGGACCATAATGAAGATGACGGGGGGATGGTCACCATGTATCATCCTGACGGCGACAACCTGATGATGACACATTACTGCTCGATGGGAAACCAGCCACGCATGAAAGCGTCCGCAGTGTCAAGCGATGGGAAGCTCTCATTCATGTGTGTTGGTGGGTCCAATATGTCGGAAGATGATGCACACATGCATGCGTTGGCCATTACGTTCAAGGACAACGATACGATTTCGCAGAACTGGACAATGCGTTCGGAGGGGAAGGACGAGATGCACGTCATTATGGACCTCAAGCGAACAAAAGACTGAGGCCCCGCGCGCATAGTCTGGTCAACAACCGAAGAATAGAAATCCCATCGCGAGATGGGATTCATGTTTATACATCAAGCCCTCGTACCGTATCAACACGAGGGCGAGGGGCTTATTTCATTAGGTACTTCTTCAGCCAGGAGTGAACCTCCTGATAGAAGAACCTGCTGTTTTCGCCTTTCTGGATCCAGTGGTTTTCCTCCGGGAACACAATCAGTTTGCTAGGTACACGCTTCCTCTGAAGGTAGCTCCAGTATTCCAGTGACTGGTTGAGCGGGACGCGGAAGTCATTTTCTCCTACAGTGACCAACACAGGAGTCTGGAAGTTTGCTGCAAGCCTGGCCGGGTTTTGCTTCCGCCATATTTCGCCCTGTTCCCACACCGGGCCCCCGTTGTTGACTTCACGGAAATAGATTTCGTCGCTTGTTCCCCATTGGGATTCCATGTTGATCAGACCAGCATGGCTGACAAAACATTTGAACCGTGTGGTTGTCCCCTGAAGCCAGTTGACCATGTGTCCGCCGTAGCTTGCTCCGATTGCTGCCATGCGGGAACTGTCAATGAACGCAAATCTCCGGATTGCATCATCAGCACCTTCATGGATTTCCGCCGCAGGGCCGATAAACGGGTCTCCCTGGATACCCTGCGCGAATTTTTCGCCATAGCCGGTGGAGCCGGTGTAATCAGTGAGAAGAATGACATATCCGGGACTGGCGAGCAGGTGGTAATTCCACCGGAGGAAAAAATAATCACGCCACATGTTATGCGGCCCGCCGTGAATCATGACAATCATCGGATACGACTTCGCTTCATCGAAGCCGGGTGGTACAACAAGAAAGTTGTGGATGCGTTTGCCGCTCTTGCTCGTGAACCAGAACTCCCTGAGCGGCGGAAGATTCAGCTCTTTTGCCTTTGCGGTGTTGAATGTTGAAAGAAATTTGCGCCCTCCCGTTTTGAGGTCGAATCGTATCAGCTCTGCAGGTGAAGAAGCGCTTTCCCATTTCCCAAGTAGTATCGTTGTGCCGGCTTTGGGTGGTATGGCGAGAGTTGTGTACACACCCGTATCAGTATCAATCACTTTTTTTACATCGCCTCCGTCAGACGAAACGGAGAAGAGTTTCTCATGTCCGGCATCTTCTGCAAGAAAATAAACAGTCTTGCTGTCAGGTGTGAGTGCATAACTCCCGACGGAGCGGTTGAATGATTCTGTCAGAACACTCGGCCCGGATTGTACAGGCCAGGCAAGTTTCGCAAGTCGGTTGTCATTATATACCCATCTATTTTCCGGATTGAAAATACAATACAGTGATTTTCCGTCTGGAGAAAAGGATGGGGAAGTGTAGCTGCCATTGCCGGGGGTGAGTTGCTCCGGCTCGCCCCCTGCGGCAGAAACGCGGTACAGGTTCATATTCACAAACGAGTATGCAGAGGTATTAGCTTTGGTTGTTGCTGTAAATACTATCCCGGCTCCATCCGGCGTCCAGACAGCGCTTACTTCCTCGGGCGAAACGCCGCTGAACCCGGGTTCCGCAACCAATGTTGATCCCGCAAGAATGTCTCTAGCCTTTGCGGTGTCGCCGAATGATTGTACGAACAGATGGGGCCGGCTATCCTCGAGCCAGCGGTCCCAATTACGTACCGGGAATCCCTCATACACACGTGCTTTGTATTTTCGCGCCTTTCTGTCGGCGGCAATTTTTTTGTTAGCCGAATCGGTCGCAGCTCCGGGATATACACTGCTGGTAAACAGAATCGCCTTGCCATCCGGCCTCCACTGCGGCGAGCGCGCTCCTGTTGAAAGGGAAGTAAAACGGATCGCTTCGCCCCCCTCTGTTATATTCATGATGTAAATCTGGCTGACTTCATCGCCTTCGCGCTTTGCCGAAAAGGCAATCTTCCCTCCGTCAGGACTCCACGCTATTCCTGCTTCACCTGCCAGGCTGTAGGTTAACTGCCGCGGATGTGTACTACCGTCGGAAGGAACAATCCACACATCGGATCGCTGTTCTTTTTCATCGTATGACGGGTCTGTTACAGAAAAGACAACCAGCTTTCCGTCGGGACTCGGGACGGGGCCCCCAACGCGCTTCATGAGCCATATATCTTCATGTGAAAAGAGTATTCTTGTGGAATCAGTGCCCGCCATGATTGGCGTTGAGCAGAGCATACATAAGAGGGCAAGCGTAGATAGCGGAGAGCGCACGTTCATAGACAATTGCCGGGATTGATGGATTGGATAGAGACAGATGGCCGGTAGTTTTTCTAATGTAGTTACAGAAGGACTGAAAGACAAGGTTGCGATTTGCCTCACCAAAAATCTATTCGAAACCCAAGTTTTGCCTCGTGTAAGTTT
>CAZWIN010000028.1:0-15513 GCA_964633855.1 uncultured Chitinophagales bacterium | reverse complement strand
CACCGTTGGTTGTTGAGAGCGCCCACCTCACCACTGATACGTCAGGGTCAACGGAGTCTCTCTCTTCCCAAACTACATATATATCATCGTCATTTTCATCTCCGTATCCGGGAGTTGCAATGCACGGGTTCTCGGCATTTGCGGCAATGGCAACAGGAACTTCCTGTGTCCACTCGCTCCCATTGAGTTTTGCGTACCAGATGGAGCCGCCGCTTGCATAGACCAGGTGATGAATACCGCCGCGCAGGGCAACCCGTCGCTGGGAGTTGCTGCCCGTTGCATGGATTAACGATGAAGCCATGTGGGCTTTGTAAAGCGCTCTCACCGTATCGTTGCGATGACGAAAGATGAGTGACGTTGTCGAGTCGTTGGGCGTTTTAAGGTAAGCGCCATTCGTTGACCAATTTAGAAATTCAGATTGAAAGCTACTTATGATTTGCTTTTTCTGAACTTGAGCGGCGTAGTATGGTGGCTGCAAGTTTGTAGAGTCTCCCTGATTGAGGAACACTCCACCGCTTGATTGGTTGTACGCACCTGTTGGGTTATGCGGTGATGCAAAACTGATGAAACTATCGGGCTGTGCCCCGTCGGCATTGAGCAGATACCACGGATCACGGAACAGGATCGTATCGCCTGTCAGCGACGGAGCGTCAATGAGTGAGGTGCGAATGGTGACTGGATTGATGCCGCCAAAGTTGGCAGACTGTTGAGGGAATGCGACCGTAAATGGGTCACTCAAACGAAACTTGGCATTGGTCGCGTTCCAATCATGATGTTTGTAGAGTGAATCCGACGGCGGCGTAAACCTTTCATGCAGTGTATTAGATTGGTGAGCAGAGCCGCTTCCCAAGAGACGAGCATCACCAGAGTTCAGACTATCGACGCCATCCAATAGTAATTTCCCTCCGGCGTTTGAACCCCTGATGAGATTCCTGAATGTGACGCCTATGCTCGTGTTATTATTATTCGCGGCTGAAATGTGATAGCCCAACGATGAGAACACGGTATCAGTGCGAACAGGAATTACAACAAAACTATCAGCAGCACTCCACGGGATATTGATAAAACCAGAATCATTTTGATTGAGCGAGATCTCATAAACGAGCGATTGCAGTGGTGTCTTAATGCCGAGCACGAATGCTGCCCAACTACCTGCCGTATCTCCCTTGAATGTGACAAGAAGATTCTGGCTTCCGCCCCTAAGACTTGTGAATGAGCATCCTCCAGGACCGTCGGCATTCGCACTGACTGAATACGGAAGGCTGCTAACGGAAAGCGCGCTGAGATTGCCATATCTGTTAGCGTCCTTGAAATGAAAAGTATCTCTGCGATTTCCGACACATTGTCCAACCGTCCAGCAAGTGCCTGTGAAGTTTCGCCATATAGCGTAATCTTCAAGCGCTTGACTCAAGGTTTTGCCATTATTACTCGTAAGAACAAACTCCATGTCTGAGAATATTGGCTGGCCGTTCACTTGCCTAAACCGATCATAGAACCTTTTCACAATAGTAGAATCCGCGGTCCATTCTGTTAGAAAGATCGGCCATAAAACGCCACGATACGCATAGTTGCCAAAATCGGAACCACCAAAGAGGCTTATGCTCCACGAAGGGTTTTGCAAAGGGCCAGGGCTAGAATTGATTCGATTAATGATTTTCTGCTTGGCAGAAGGGAAAACATAAGGAACAATCCACTCCGCTGTATTTTCACTGAACCAAGCCGAGAGACCAAGGAAATCTCTAATTGAATAACCAAACTGTATCATATGGTGAAATTCGTGGGCTACAACTTCTTGCCGTGCCTCGACGTTAGGCAGTGAGTTGTCTATTACAATATGGCTAATCCAACGGTTTGTTCCTGGAATCGAATCGTCCCGGTATGTCTTCCCTCCATAACCCTGCAGCATATCTACAATGTATATGTCCCAGCGCGAATCGCCGCCACAAACACCGTCAGTTGGCGGTACGGAGAAACCCATCCGAAGACATTCAACAACGTATGAACTCTCTGCAAGTGCAGCAATCTCTGGGGCATAGGTCGTGTGATTCGTATCCTGAATCTGAGTCGTAAAATGTATCTTGAAATGTGTTGTAACGATTGAGTCTTTTACCGCATATGGATTTGGTCGATCGCAAAGAACTAAGTAATCTTCTGGAACGCTCCAGGTACCACATAGGCTATCGGATTCTTGGCCATAGCCATTTGTCTGCATGAACAAAAAGCAGAGTAGCAAAAGAGAATTTATTTTCATTGTTTTACCCCTTGAATGAGCGGAAAGTGAACGTTAAAGACGACAGTTTGAGTTGAATTCTCATCTAGATCCTCGAACAACCAAACCGATCGTGCTGAAGCTAGTAATTATTTCTCCAACAGCGACAACCCGGTCACCCTTCTGCATGACTGACCGTAGCCGGCCATCCGGACTGGTCACCTCATCGTAATGGAACCAAGATTTTCCATTAAAATGGGATACTTGAGAAAAGCTGCCCGCAATAAAGAAATCAGCAATGTTGTTCCCTCGAATCCTGAATGGAAATCTGCTAGACGTGGCAGGAAACCATCGACCTTCTCCGCGAGTATTTTCGGGGCAACTGTAAACTCCATAGTTGGAGGCAAGGAAGATTCGGTTGCTTGTTGGTGCCCACCCACTACCAAGAGCACCCGAAAGCGAGTCTTCTCTTAGGGGGAATGGATTTGGATCTTCAAAGACTTTCAACCATTGACCACCTTGATATCGCAGCAATACCGCTGGCCTGAAATCCTCCCATCCGCACGCCCACACCACACTCCCATCGGGACTTCCCCATACATCCAAGAGGTCAACGTCTGTCGGGGAGGGCATTCGTTGCCAATTACTACCGTCAAAATGAGCAATCGAACCGTTTGTGCCAACAATGAAGAGATTCGAACTCGAAGTCCCCCAGATCTTCGAAATGTAGCCATCGAAAATTCCAGAGACGTTGTACCCTAGCCAACCTGTTCCATTCCAATGGTAAGGGGCAGAAGTTCCTACCCACACATCGGTCGAACTGAAACCATAGACGGCCCGTACAGCGCCGAGGGTAGCTCTGCTTAGGGTCCACTGTTGTCCATCCCAGCGCGCCACATTGTATGCCGATGGATCACCAGCATATATCTCTCCCACTGCCCACACATCGTTCTCTCTCGCGATCCAAACGTCTCTCAACAAGCTTCCCAGCCCTCCTATCGTGTCCACAACAAACGTCCAATTGTGAGAAGTCGTATCAAGCGTTGTAATTGTTGCGTTCAAGCTATCCTTACCAAATAGTTGCGGCACAACACAAGAATAGCGGTACAATCTGTCAGGCAACAGTCCCTCATCCACAATGAGAGTATCAGCGGCGGTTATTGTTGAGTTAAAAATCGTGGTCGAATCCCGTTGAATCCGAATCGTTCGCTGGGGAACTCCCGGTAACATTTTCACCTGCAGCCACACTTCTGTGCACGAGGCATCAACCGCCGCAAACTGCACGGAGGGTTCGCCCCCAGCGGAAGGTTCAGAGGTATCACACGCAACCACAAAGAGCAGAAACGAAATCGCAATGTAGTGCTTCATTTGAGGGCCTTGTTTTATCCGGGAAAGTATTGCTGGAAAGCTAAAGAACGGGTGGGTAAGAAGCTAACTGCGAATTGCTGAAATCAGCCTTGGATCAGGCTTTCTTGCGAGACATTGGTTGTAAAACCTACTACTTTCAGAGACAAGAAGTGTGCCTCTGTGTTTCTACGTTTTTGGATTGATGAGGGTGGTGGGGGGGCGCATGTCTCCCCGTTCACAAGAATGTGGTGGCAATCTTGGGAACAAATTTCAACACTGTACACTTTCTCTACACTCGTTTGCTTCTTCCCCCCATCTTTGATATTTTGGCTACAGCAATTTGAATGAACTTGTGGGCCGCAGATGAAGCTGTTCCTTGTACTTTCCCTTTCAATTCTGATTTCACTCCCACTTTTAGGCCAGGCTAACAGGGTTTCCAGCGCCTTCAAGATTGCACGCGTCAAATACTCGGGCGGCGGTGATTGGTATAATGATCAGTCAGCCGAGCCGAACCTCCTCAATTTCATCCGCCAGAACACCGGTCTCGATGTTGACCCTCGCTACGAGTTTGTGGAGATAGGGAGCGAAAACTTCTTCTCGTATCCTTTCGTGTTCCTTACCGGACACGGAAACATCGTCCTCTCTGAATCCGAAATCCGCCGGTTGCGTACATATCTGGAGAATGGCGGCTTCCTTTATATTGATGACGACTACGGCCTCGATAAAGCAATCCGACGGGAACTCAAGAAGGTGTTTCCTGAGCGGGAGCTTGTAGAGCTTCCCTTCAATCACGGGATATATCACTGTCAGTTTGATTTTCCAAACGGGCCGCCAAAGACTCATCAACATGATGAAAAGCCCGCGCAGGGTTTTGGCCTGTTTCATAACGGAAGATTAGTAGTGTACTACACTGTTGAATCCAATCCGAGCGATGGCTGGGTTGACCCGGATGTACACAATGACCCGGAACCGAAGAGACAGGAAGCGCTACGTTTTGGAACGAACATTGTCGTCTGGGCATTGACAAATTAAGATGACCCCGCAAATCCATACTGAGATTCTGGAGAGGCTTGCCGGAGCCCGCAAGCGCAAGAATGTTGCCGCTTTGGTTGAAGGCCTGACGGTCTTTGCGTTGCTTGCTCTTATCCTGCTGCTCGTTGTCCTTGGCGTTGAAGGTGCGTTTCGCCTGACGGTTCTTCCGAGGACGCTGCTCTTCTGGTTCAGCATGCTGTTTATCGCGGCAGTATGTACTTGGTACATTGTGCGTCCGCTGTTGCGTATGCTTGGCATCCTCAAGGATGAACCGGACGGGGAAACAGCAGCGCGCGTGGGTCGCCGCTTTCCGCACATCAATGACCATCTCGTTAACATTCTCCAACTCTTCAATGATCGGGAACATGCGGGCCGGCTCTATTCCAGCGCGTTGATTGATGCATCATTTGAGGATGTGTACAAGGAAATTCAACCGCTGGATTTTACCTCTATTGTTGATACCTCCACCTCACGGCGGCTGGGGAAACTGCTCGCCTCGATGGTTGCGGTGACAATAGTGCTGGTTGCGCTGTTTCCATCAAACTTTTTTGATTCAGCCCAACGACTGCTGAATTACAGCCAAGAATATTCCGCTCCGCTCCCGTTCCGCTTTATCGTTATACCGGGCAACGCCGAGCTCGTGAAAGGTGAATCGGTTGCAGTGACAGTTCGCGTTGAAGGCGAAGCACAGCGAAGCATCAAACTTCTGAGCAGGCCCGAAGGACAAGTCGCCTACGAGGAGCAAAGCCTTGAGCCGCTCGCGGACGGGTCATTCAAGAGTAATTTCGCCTCGCTGAGAGCATCAACCTCGTATTATGTGCGTTCAGGAGATGTGCAGAGCGATGAATTCACACTGAAGGTTGTTGACCGTCCGTTGGTGAAATCACTTCAGCTCAGGGTCAGTTTTCCGTCATACGCACGGCTTGCCGCGAGGGAGCTTGAAGAGAACATCGGCGATGTGTCGGCGTTGAAAGGGACAAAGATCGGTTTCACCGTCAAATCCAACAAACCGCTTGCTGAAGCCCGGCTCGTCTTTAGCGATAAAAGGGAAAAAGTCCTGGATGTTAACGGTGATGAAGCAACCGGAATGATTCCGTTGTTATCTGACAAATCGTACCATCTTTTGCTGAAAGACAAGGAAGGTTTGGCAAACGGTGAACCGATAGAGTATAGTTTGAAAGTTGTGCCCGACGCGTACCCGACGGCTGCCATTATTGTGCCCGGGACAAATTTGGATATTGCCGAGAACTCACGGCTGAATATGCTCTTTAAAATCACCGACGATTACGGCTTCAGTTCGTTGAGGCTTGCATACAAATTAATACAATCGCGCTACGAAAAGCCGGCCGAACAGTTTTCGTTTTTTACCGTTCCGCTTGAACATGGGGTCACAACCGAAGCTGAAATCCCCTACCTCTGGAACCTGGGCTCATTGAGCTTGGTCCCGGAAGACGTCATTAGTTATTATGTTGAAGTGTTTGATAATGATAATATCTCAGGCCCGAAGTCTGCCAGGAGCGAAACCTACACGCTCAGGCTGCCTTCCATGGAGGAGGTCTTTGCCGACGTGGACAAGAGCCACGACGTAAGCCTTGACGGGATGAAAGAAGCGCTACAACAGGCGCAAGAGGCGCGAAAAGACCTGGAAGAATTACAACAAGACCTGAAAAAGAACCAGCAAAAAATGGACTGGCAGCAACAGAAAAAAGCAGAGGAGCTGGGCCGGAAATATCAGGATGTGCAAAAAAAGCTCGATGAGGTCAACAAAACAGTCGAGAACATGGTCGCCGAAATGCAGAAAAACCAGGTACTCTCCAAGGAAACGATGGAGAAATATCAGGAGCTGCAGCAATTGATGGAGCAGATGAACTCCCCCGAGTTTACTGAAGCGATGAAGAAGCTTCAACAATCCATGCAGCAGATGAATCCTGAACAAATGAAGCAGGCGCTGCAGGAATTCAAGTTTTCTGAAGAGAACTTCCGCGAGAGCATTGAGCGCACCATGAACCTTCTGAAGAGGCTTCAGATAGAGCAAAAGGTTGATGAAATGGTGAAGCGCACCGAGGAGATCCGGCAGCAGCAGGAGGATTTGCAGAAGCAAACCGAACAAACAAATCCTTCCGATAAAAACAGGCTCGATGACCTCGCGCGCAAACAGGAAGACCTGAAGAAACAACTGGAAGAGCTGCAAAAAGAAATGGCAGAACTCCAGAAGAAGATGGAAGATTTCCCGACAGAGATGCCTCTCGATGAAATGGCAAAGGCGCAAGAGGAAATGGAACAGAGCCAGCTTGAAGAACAAATGGAGCAAATTGCCCAGCAGATGCAGCAACAGCAAATGCAGCAGGCAATGCAGAACCAGCGGTCGGCCATGCAAAAGATGGGGAAAATGAAGCAGCAAATGCAGCAGATGCAACAGGCAATGCGGCAAAATCAACAGCGGCAAATAGTGAATGAGATGCGCAAGGCAATGCAGGACCTGCTTGAACTTTCCAAACGGCAGGAAGCGCTGAAGAACCAGGCCCAATCAATGGATCAGAGCTCACAGCGGTTCAGAGAAAATGCGCAGGAGCAGATGGATGTGATGCGCGATCTCTCGAAGGTGACAGATGGCTTATCGCAGCTATCGCAGCGTACCTTTAGTATTTCACCCGATATGGGTAAATCCATCGGTGATGCGATGCGTCAGATGGATCAGGCGATGCAATCGCTTGAGCAGCGTAACGGTACGACCGCCGGACAGCAACAGAGTGGAGCAATGGCATCACTGAATGAAGCGGCAAACCAGATGCAGGGTGCAATGAATGCTATGATGCAGCCCGGAGGAAGCGGGATGGGCATGCAGGGTTTTATGCAGCAGTTGCAGAGAATGAGTGGTCAGCAACAAGGGATTAATCAAGGAACCAGAAACCTGGGCGGCATGACGCCGCAGCAGGCAGCAGAAATGGGACGCCTGGCTGGTGAGCAGGGCATGGTGCGAAAGTCTCTTGAGCAACTGGCAAAGGAAGCAGCACAAACCGGTGAGCTAAGCAAGATGCTTGGCGATCTCAACAGGGCGGCCCAGGAAATGCGGGAAGTACAAACAGACCTTGCGCAGGGCAACGTGAACCCGGAGACACTCCGGAAGCAAGACCGTATTCTCTCCCGGCTTCTTGACTCTCAACGCTCAGCACGGGAGCGCGACTTCGAGAAAAAGCGTCAGGCTGAATCCGGAAAAAACCTGCTTCGCCTGAGCCCGCGTGAAATTGACCTCACAAACCAGGAAGGCCGCAACCGTCTCAGGCAGGATTTGCTGAAAGCGATGGAAGAGGGCTACGCAAAAGATTACCAAGACTTGATCCGCAAGTACTTCGAAGCACTCGAAAAAGCCGAAGGAAACAATTAGTTCATCTCATCAGTACCTCCGGCGTCTATTCTTCATTATAACCACCAATTCTACTTATGACACCTGCCCAATTTGCCAAGTATCTGTTTTCTGATTATCACAACCACCTCGTTCACCATCTTCTCCCGGGGAATTGTAAGCACGGGATGCTTGTCACGGAATTGACGGAGATAGCCCGGAGAAGCAACGGTTTGCTTCGTATCCAGGAAATCGGCCGGTCTCTTGAAGGCCGAAGCATCAATCTGGTCAAGATCGGGAATGGAGCCAAGAAGATTCTTCTCTGGTCTCAGATGCACGGCGATGAGTCTACGGCAACACTGGCACTGGTGGATATCTTCAATTCCCTTGCCCGGGAGGGAGAACGACAGAAATGGGTGGAGGAGATGTTGGATGAATGCTGTATTTGGGTTGTACCGATGCTCAATCCCGATGGAGCGGAGGTGAGACAGAGGCGTACAGCAGCAGGCATTGATATGAACCGTGATGCCCGTGCACTAGTCACACCCGAAGCGGTATTGCTGCGTGACCTTCAGCGAAAGTTCAAACCGAGGTTCGGCTTTAATCTCCACGACCAGGAGTTAAGCAGTGTCGGGAGTACGCCCTCCGTAGCCGCGATAGCATTTCTGGCTCCTGCTCTCGATGAGAAAAAAACCGTTCCGCTTGTACGGCACCGCGCAATGAGCGTTGCAGCTTTGATGGCGCGTTCACTCAGCTACTTTGTCGAGGGCCATATTGCAAAGTATGATGATGCCTTCGAACCAAGGGCATTCGGGGACAATATGCAGTTGTGGGGGACAAGCACAGTTCTCGTTGAATCCGGGCACTGGCCGAAAGATCCCAATAAAATGTTTATCCGGAAGTTGAACTATGTTGCAATCCTTTCCGCGCTGCGGTCAATCGCTGACGGATCGTATCAGGAGGTGGATGTGGATCATTACTCTAGTCTTCCGGAGAACGGGAAAAGGATATATGATATTATTATTCGCTCACTTGAGGTTGTTCACCCCTCCGGCCACCGGTATCCGTCCGATGTGGGACTTTCATCGCTGCCAACAAACGAGGATCAGTCCGCCCGCAGAGTTATTGTCAAAGACGTGGGTGATCTCAGCACATTCGGTGCATTGGAGACCATTGCAGGCGGGCAAAGGGCGGTTGCATCCAATGAACTCGCTCTTGACCGACCCGTTGTTCTTACCGAACTGCTCGACCACCTCCAACTCTACTATCCGCCAACTTCTTGATATTCCTGAAGGATAGTTGTACCTTGGTTCAGATTATGGTCTTCCTCTGAAACACTATCTGAATACGATGACCCCGTCTTCCAACAGCGAAAAACAGCGAGAGTTCGAACAGGAAGCCCTTCCACACATGGACGTGCTGTACAACTATGCGTTGCGCACCACAAATAGGCCCGAAGATGCGGATGATCTTGTCCAGGAAACATACCTCAAAGCATACCGCTTTTGGGATAAGTACGAGAAGGGAACAAACGTGCGTGCATGGTTGTTCCGAATCATGAAGAACTCGTACATCAACCGGTACAGGAAGGAATCGAAGGAGCCGGAAAAGGTTGATTACGAGGATGTGCAGAATTTCTACAACACTATCAGGGCAGATGCGGCTGACGCGAATGACCTTCAGGAAAACATGTTCGGGAACCTTCTGGAGGATGATGTTGCAAAAGCCATCGCCGATCTTCCCGAGGAATTCCGGACAGTTGTTATTCTCTGTGATATTGAAGGCCTGACCTACGAAGAGATAGCGGAGTTTTTTGATATACCACTTGGGACAGTCCGCTCACGATTGCATCGCGGGAGAAAACTTCTCCGGGCGAAACTTTTGCAGTTTGCGCGAAATAAAGGGTATGTTACAGAAGACTAACATCAGAGATAATTTCATGCACAATGGATAAAGGCTGATCGGTGGATTGTAAAAAATTTCAGGAACACATCACTCCGGCGGTCGACAAACGGCTGACGAAGGAAGAGAGCGCTCGCTTTGACGAGCACGCACACAAGTGCCCCGAATGTAGGAACGAATACGAACTTGAGTCGATTACGAAATCCGTTATACGTTCGCGGGTGAAGATGCAGCGAACACCCGCCGGCGTAATGGAGAGAATCTCCGATGGATTGCGGAATGAACAATCCCGGCAGAGTATTTCTTTTACCCGGCGAATCCGCTTGATCATGAATTCATCTTACACAAAACCCGCAATTGCCTTTGCTTTCGGGTGCCTAGCGATTATTCTTCTTCTCAGCTCACCCAATACCACAACCGAAACACAACACCCCGTTGTTCAAGCATCGTTCGTTCCCGGAGACGTTATAGAGCAGTCGCTTGCCAACTACGCGAAAGTCCGTAGTGGCGAAATTACTCCACAGGAAACATCCGACAAGCCGGAAGTGCTCGCCGGTTTCTTTGGAGGGAAGACAGACTTTCCGGTAATAGTGCCGCGCATGAAGAAATGCAATCTCCTTGGTGGCGTACTGAATGAATTTGCCGGAATGAAGCTTGCGCATGTTGTGTACAAACACGAGTCCGAGATTGTTTACATGTATCAAACGTGCTGGGAGGAAGTGCAAAAAGGAGAGAAGCTGGGTTTACCGGCACAAGCAATGCAGGAACTGAAAAGGACCGGTTGGTACTCTGCTACAAGGCCCGACGGATGCTCGATAGTCCTGTGGACAAAGAACAGGACGCTGTGTTCAGCCGTTGCGCACATGCCGAAAGAAGCGTTGATTGCATGTCTCACCGACGGCGATGCTTCAAATGCATCTCCGTGGTGAAATGTCCACAACAAAGCGACCGCCACATTCCAACCGTTGAATAATTATGTCACCCACCGCACCCGATAATTCGCCGACCATACCAGTCACCAAACGGCTCATGCGCTCAATCTGGCAGCTTTTGCCGAGAACATCCATCAGTTTTGATATTGGGAAACTGATTACGCGCTCGATGCTCCGCCCTGAGCAGCACGCCTCACCCGTGAAGGTGAATTTTGCCGGTAATATTCCAATGACCCTCGACCTGAGCTCGTTTGTAGCGAATGATTTGTTCTGTATGGATGATCATTATGAATCGGTCACCCTCAGGCTCTGGAGGGATCTCGTGCGTGAATCCAGCGTAGTACTCGACATAGGAAGCCACATCGGAACATTTGCCCTGGTTGCAGCCAAGACAAACCCTCATGCACGCATTATCTGCGTGGAGGCAGACGGCAATATCTTCCGGAGATTGAACGAAAATACCGTACAGTACCAGAACATCGTTGCCGTGAACGCGGCGATTGCAGATCAATCAACAGAAATGTGGTTTTGTCCTGTTGGCGGGAACGATGGTGGCGGGTACCTTTCAACAACACCACCATCAGCACCGGGAAGTTATCGCCTGCACACCCATACACTTGCAGGGCTCTGCGAAAAACAGAATATCGGCGCGATTGACCTCATGAAACTCGATGTCGAAGGGTTTGAGTACGAACTACTTACGCAAAATGATGAATTCTTTCTTCGCCACGCGCCCCGGCATTTGCTCGTGGAGTTGCGTGTGGACAGAACGGCGCCGGACAAGAGCAGCGATATCTTTTCTGCAATGGCAAAGCGGGGTTATCGTGCAAAGAGAATCCAGGGACTTTATGCGGTACCTTTCGGCAAAGATCACGATCTTGCCAACTGGCATTTCGAGCGAGCACATTGACCAAAACGGGTCCCAACGTTTCTTGACAAACCCTCACCATCTTGATATATTCCATACAGAGTAAATAAAGGTGTCGCAATGCAGACACCTTTTTTGTCGCCATGGCTCACCAACCGACCTTTCGTTTCCATGCAAACTGAACCCAACATCGAGGGACCCCAGCACCGGATTGATGCAATACCCACAGTTCTTCCCGTACTGCCGTTGCGGGATGTGGTCGTGTATCCTTATATGATTTTTCCCGTTCTGGTGGGCCGAGATTCATCCTTGCGTGCCGTGAACGAAGCCCTGGAGCACGAGAAGTACATTTTTTTGACCGCACAAAAAAACTCCATTACCGAAGAACCTACCACAGCGGATATTTTTACCGAAGGGACAATCGCCAAGATTGTCCAAATTCTGAAACTTCCCAACGGCCTGATGAAAATCCTTGTAGATGGTGTTGTTCAGGCGCAGGTGAAACAATTTCTTGATAACACGAAATTCATGCAGGCGGAGCTGACGATCAATGCCGAACAAGTTCACGTGGATTCCGAACTTGACGCACTCTTGCGCCACACGGCATCGTTGTTCGCCGAGTACGTTCATCTCAACAGAAATGTGCCCAGCGAAGTATTGGTGGCTTTTGAGAATACACGCGAACCGAGGCGCAAACTGTTTTATATAGCCTCGAATATTCTCCAGAGTGTTGAGGTGAAACAGAAGATACTGCAGCTAATCGGCGTCCGTGAGCAACTGCACGAGATCATCCGGATTCTCAATGCCGAGAACGACGTGTTGAAGATAGAAAAGGAGATCGACACCAAGGTTCACGACAATATTGCCCGGTCGCAAAGAAAATATTTCATCCAGGAACAGATCAGAATACTTCAAGACGAACTTGGTGATGACGAAGCTTCTCCCGAGCTGGCAAAGTTGAAAGAGGAAATCAAAAAGGCGAAGATGCCTACGGCAGTGGAGCAAAAGGCGCTTGAGGAGTTCAACAAACTGAAGAAAACGCCGTCTCTCTCGCCCGAGTCCACAGTGATTCGGAGTTATCTTGAATGGCTGGTTGCAGTTCCCTGGACGAAGAGAACAAAGGATGATCTTAAGGTCGCGCACGTCAAGGCAATTCTCGATGAAGATCACTTTGGTTTGGAGAAACCCAAAGAGAGGATTCTCGAACACATTGCGGTTCTGAATTTGGTGAAGGAAATGAAGGGGCAGATTCTTTGTTTTGTCGGACCGCCGGGCGTTGGAAAGACATCTCTGGCAAAGTCTATAGCACGTGCACTGGGAAGAAAGCTTGTCCGCATTTCCCTCGGTGGAGTACGCGATGAAGCTGAAATCCGGGGCCACCGGAGAACATATATCGGGGCGCTGCCGGGAAAAGTACTCCAATCCATGAAAAAGGCAGGCGTGATTAATCCTGTCGTTCTTCTTGATGAAGTGGATAAAATGAGCATGGATTTCCGGGGCGACCCATCATCAGCGCTTCTGGAGGTACTTGATCCGGAACAGAATGTGGCGTTCAACGACCACTATCTGGATGTTGATTACGACCTCTCCCATGTCATGTTCATAACGACTGCAAATATCAGGCATGCCATTCCATTGCCACTGCAGGACCGAATGGAAATTATTGAATTGCCGGGCTATCTTGTTCACGATAAGAGAGAAATTGCCCGCCGCCATATCATTCCGAAACAACTGCAGGAACACGGCCTTTCCGATCGCTCCGTTACAATAGCCGATGTTTCGATTGACAAGATTATCAACGAGTACACGAAAGAGGCTGGAGTGCGCAACCTCGAGCGCGAGATAGCATCTGTGTGCCGGAAGGTTGCGAAAGACATTGTCGTAGCCAAACAAAAGAACGGCAAAAAGTCCGCACCGCACGCAATCACTGTGAGCCCGGATAAAATCGAGCAATACCTTGGGGTACCGAAATTCAAAAAGCGCCAGCGGCCGGAATCCGGACGGGTCGGGTCTGTTACCGGGCTTGCGTGGACCAGCGTTGGTGGAGATATCCTTAATGTTGATGTTACCATAATGAAAGGCCAGGAACGCCTGACACTTACGGGCCAACTCGGCGATGTCATGAAAGAATCAGCACAGGCTGCATTGAGTTATCTTCGCTCCAATGCCAAGAAGCTTGGGCTTGACGCAACGTTCTACAAGGGAAAGGAAATACACATCCATCTTCCCGAAGGCGCCATTCCCAAGGATGGCCCATCCGCCGGCATTACAATGGCGATGGCGATGTACTCCGCCCTGAGCGGGAAGCCAGCCCGTGCCGATGTGGCAATGACTGGAGAAATAACGTTACGCGGTGAAATTCTAGGGATCGGCGGTTTGAACGAGAAACTGCTTGCAGCGCAACGCAGCGGAATTGCCACAGTCCTTATCCCACTGGAAAACAGCAAGGATCTGACGGAAATATCGGCGAAGGTGAAAGAAGGCCTTTCAATCAAACCAATCGCACGTATTGAAGAGGCGATTCTCCCCCTGTTTCAAACAGTACGGACAAAAAAACACAAAGAGTAACCCGCTACTGGAAAATGAAATTGATTCCGGTATATTGGGGTGACACATCTGCAATCAGGTTTCTCAAGCGAAGCATGAAACGATGAGCGAATATATCGTCACCGCCAGGAAATTCCGGCCGATGCGTTTTGAGGACGTGGCGGCGCAGGATCATGTTACGGTAACACTGAGAAACGCAATCGCGACAAAACGCCTTGCGCATGCCTATCTTTTTGGCGGCCCGCGCGGCGTTGGGAAAACAACAACAGCGCGAATCCTTGCAAAGGCAGTCAACTGTCTTCACCCCGTGGACAACAACCCGGACAACGAATGCAGCATTTGCCGCGAAATTACTGAAGGCAGGAGCTTTGATGTTCTTGAAATAGACGGAGCCTCTAACCGTGGTGTTGATGAAATACGCAACCTGCGCGAGTCGGTACGCTACGCTCCCTCCCAGGGCAAGTACAAAGTGTTTATCATAGATGAAGTACACATGCTCACCAAGGAGGCATTCAACGCCCTCCTGAAAACCCTTGAAGAACCGCCTGCGCATGTACTGTTTATCTTTGCAACGACGGAGCTGCACAAGCTTCCGGCCACCATTCTCTCGCGATGTCAGCGTTTTGATTTCAGGCGCATTTCCATTGATGAAATTATCCGTAATCTCCGCGATATTGCCCAGAAAGAAGGGATCACCATAGATGATGATTCGTTGCTCCTTGTTGCCAAGCGGGGCGACGGGTCATTACGCGATGCCCAAAGTATTTTTGACCAAGTGGTGGCATTATGTGGAAGAGCCGTAACTCATCAACAAATCCTTCAAGCGCTGAATATTGTTGACACCGAATTCTTTTTCAGAATAACCGATCTTGTCAAGGAGAAGAATGCAAAGGGTGGGCTTCAGCTGGTGGAAGAGTTGACGGGCAGAGGCCATGACCTGAAGGAATTTTTGGCGGGCCTGACCGAACATCTTCGCAATCTTCTTATTGCAAAGACGGCAGGAGATACCACCCTCATTGAAGCGTCCGAGATCCACAGGAAGCGTTATCAGCAAGAGGCAACAACGTTCAGCGTGGCCGATATTCTCCGCATGCTTCGTCATGTACATGCCACCGAAGGCGCTATTCGCTGGAGCTCACAACCGAGGTTTAAGCTGGAAGCAGACTTGGTACAGATGATCACCACCCATACTGCGCCCGAGGTTGGAGAGTTGTTGCAACGTATTGATGAGATGAAAAAAAAAATAGATGAACCGCGGTCGGTAACATCGTCCAACCGTCCGTCCGCCACCGAGCAACCGTCACCCCGGTTGAATTCGCAAGCAAAGCCGGGC